>NZ_JBFUMD010000121.1:0-8697 GCF_054049555.1 Nocardioides sp. P5_C9_2 | reverse complement strand
TCCTGCCACACGAGGAACCCGCCGCCGCTGATCCCCACCGCGGCGGTGACGCCGACGACCGCCGCGACCTGGGTGTGGGCGGCGACGACCTCACGGGTCCGGCCGAGCACGGCGGCCAGCCCCGCCGATGCGGTCACCCCGGCGGCCCCGGCCGCACCGGCGGCGTACGCCCCTCCCAGGCCGCCCAGCAGCAGCGGCGCCAGGATGGCGCCGAGGTCGGAGTTGACCTCGCTCAGCTCCAGGTAGATCCCCGCGCAGGCGCGGCAGTGGCCGAGGTGGTCCTCCACCTTGCTCGCGTCGCGCCGGGAGATGCCGTTGCGGATGTAGGCGCCGAGGTGGTCGCGGGTCCACCGACAGCTCTGGTCGTCGAGCTCGGAGGCGTGCTCGTTGAGGTAGGCCTGGCGCAACCCCTCGCGGGCCCGGTAGGCGAGCGCGGAGACCGAGTTGGCGCTCATCCCCAGCAGCGGGGCGACGTCCGCAGGCTTCTGGCCCTCGACCTCCGTGTGCCACAGGACGAGCTGCCACCGCTCGGGCAGGGACGCGAAGGCGCGTGCCGCGGTCGCGCTCTCGAAGCCCTCGAGCGCCGTGTCGCGGAAGGGGACGCCCGGGTCGAACCGCTCCATGTCGTCGGTCGTGTGGAGCCGGGAGGCCGCCCGCAGGCGGTCCACGCGCAGGCGCCGTACGGCGGTGAGCAGGTAGGCGCGGAACGCGACGTCCGGACCACCCCCGCGCTGGAGCACCTGCAGCACCTTCACGAACGCCTCGGAGACCAGGTCCTCCGCGTCGCCGGCCGGGACGAGCTGGCGGGCCAGGCGGCGCGCGGCGTCCACGTGACGCTCGAAGAGCAGGCCGTAGGCGTCGGTGTCCCCGCCCCGGACGGCCGAGATCAGCTCGGCGTCGCCGGGGCTCTGCACAGACGTCGTGCTGCTCATGCTCACCAGACGGCTCGGGGGCGAGGGCGTGACGCCACTGTAGGCCTCGCATCGCGGAGGACGGGGTGAAACGCCCCACGGACAAGTTCCCCCGGTTCGGCGTCATGCCTCCCACGCACCCGCGTCCACCCCCCGTAGGACACGACGAGGGACCGATACCCGGGGAGGKGGCGCCGCATGGGACTGTTCGCGCCCGGCCCGTCCGCACGGCGTCCCGGGGGCCGTCCCGGGACGAGGTGGACGGGGCCCGTCGAGAGGCAGCTGCCCCGTCGGTTCGAGGCCGTGGCGGAGGCCCTGCTCGCGGGATCGGACGCCACCGACGCCTGCGCGGTGGTCGGTCGCGACCTGGCGCTGGACGGGTCGTCCCTGGAGGAGACCATGGCCGGTCTGCGGCAGGCGTGGCACGCGGTGCGGGGCCACGACCCGACGTACGACGCCCTCTCGGCGCTGCTGGTCGGCTGGAGCGAGGCGGCCCTGTCCTACTTCCACGCCCTCTCGTGCGAGGACCCGATGACCGGTCTCGCCACCCGGGTGCACGTGCGCAGCAGGCTGCGCGACCTCTATCGCCAGCACGGCAGCACCGACGTCAACGCGGCCTGGGCGCTGGTGGTCTGTGAGCTGCCCGCCGACCAGTCGGCCTCCGGCGACGGTGTGGACCCTGCCTCCCGCCTGGCCCGCTCGCTGCGGCTCTCCCGGGTGGGGGAGGCTGCGCGCACCGTCTTCGCCGGCGGCGAGACCATCGGCGGGTTGGCTCCGCACCGGGTGGTGGTCGTGGCCTCCCGGAACGACCGGCTCGGCACCCGGGTCCGGCTGCTGCGCTCGCTGGTCGCCGGYCTGACCGACGACCCGGCGCGCGTGTGGATCGAGGGACTTCCCGGCACCGACCTGGCCGCGTCCCGGCTGCTGGACGAGCTCGCGCGGTCCTGAGGGGGCCGTGACCTGCCCGGTCACTACGCTGTCCCCATGTGTGGACGCTATGCCTCCTCGCGTCGCCCCGAGGACCTCGTCGAGGAGTTCGAGGTCGTCGCCGACCGCACGCCCGCGCCGTTGGCCGCCGACTACAACGTCGCGCCGACCAAGGAGGTGTACGCCGTCGTGGAGCGGCCGCCCACCAAGGACGGCTCGGAGCCGCCCGAGCGGCAGCTGCGCGTGCTGACGTGGGGGCTGGTGCCGTCGTGGGCCAAGGACCCCTCGATCGGAAACCGGATGATCAACGCGCGGATGGAGACGGTGGCCGACAAGCCGGCGTACAAGCGCGCGTTCGCCGTGCGCCGCTGCCTGCTGCCGGCCGACGGCTACTTCGAGTGGTACCCCACCTCGCAGACCACCAAGGCCGGCAAGCCGGTCAAGCAGCCGTTCTTCATCCGGCCCGCCGACGGCGGGGTGCTGGCCATGGCCGGGCTCTACGAGATCTGGCGCGACCCGAGCCGGGCCGAGGACGACCCCGACCGCTTCCGCTGGACGTGCACGGTGCTCACCACCGAGGCCGAGGACTCGCTGGGCCACATCCACGACCGTATGCCGCTGATGGTCGAGCGTGACCGCTGGGCGCAGTGGCTGGACCCGCGCGTCGGCGGCGAGCTCTCCCTGCTCGTGCCCGCCGCGCCCGGCAGCCTGGAGGCCTACCCCGTCTCGACGGCGGTCGGCAACGTGCGCAACAACGGACCCGAGCTGGTCGAGCCCCTGCCCGTCGAGGACGCGCCGCTCGAGGACGGACCGCTCGAGGGCGGGCCCTCGTGATCAAGGCGATCGTCCGCTCCGTCCCCACGCCTCACGGCGAGGGACGGCTGCACGTCCGCCACGCGTCCCGACCGGTCGCCACCCTCCTGCTGAGCCACGGCGCCGGCGGGGGTGTGGATGCGCGAGACCTGGTGGCGCTGGCCGGAGCCCTGCCGGGACAGGGCGTCAGCGTGATCCTGCTCGAGCAGCCGTGGCGGGTCGCGGGTCGCAAGGTCGCGACGCCGCCGGCCTCCCTCGACGCCGCCCTGCGGGCGGCGGCGGACATGCTCCGCACCCGGACCCCGCTCGTCGTGGGCGGGCGTTCTGCCGGTGCGCGGTCGGCCGCGCGCTGTGCACGCTCGCTCGGCGCCGTGGGCTGCCTGGCCCTGTCCTTCCCGCTGCACCCGCCCGGACGCCCGGAGAAGTCCCGTGCCGGCGAGCTCGCCGGGGCGCGCGTCCCCGTCCTGGTGGTGCAGGGCGAGCGGGACCCGATGGGCCGGCCGGAGGAGGTCCCGACCGAGGTGCCGGGCCTCGACCTCGCCGTCGTACCGGCCGCCGACCACGGGCTGAAGGTGCCGGCCCGCGCGCCGCTGAGCCAGGACGAGGCCATGGGGATCGTGGTGGAGTCGACCCTGGAGTGGCTGGTGCGCGAGGTCGTCGGCACCACCTGACGGGAATCAGCGAGCCACCTGGCGTGTTGAGACGTGCGTGATCGCCACAGTCCCGCGTCCGGCCCTCCAGCGCCCGAGCAGCAGCGCGAACCTCGGTCCAGCCGAGGCGGCAGTAGTCTGGGAGGCGATGACCGAATCACTGCAGACCAGCGGCGACCCCGCGGTCGACCTCGAGACCGAGACCCCCGACGAGCGTGCCCTGCGCTTCGAGCGGGATGCCCTGCCCCTCCTCGACCAGCTGTACGGCGCCGCGATGCGGATGACCCGCAACCCGGCCGACGCCGAGGACCTGGTGCAGGAGACGTTCGCCAAGGCCTACTCCGCGTTCCACCAGTTCAAGCCCGGGACGAACCTCAAGGCCTGGCTGTACCGGATCCTGACGAACACCTACATCAACACCTACCGCAAGAAGCAGCGGGAGCCCCAGCAGTCGATGGCCGAGGACGTCGAGGACTGGCAGCTGGCGCGGGCCGAGTCGCACAGCTCGACCGGTCTGAAGTCGGCCGAGATGGAGGCCCTCGAGCACCTGCCCGACTCGCAGGTCAAGGACGCGCTCCAGCGACTGCCCGAGGAGTTCCGGCTGGCCGTCTACCTCGCCGACGTCGAGGGATTCCCCTACAAGGAGATCGCCGAGATCATGAACACCCCCATCGGCACCGTGATGTCCCGGCTACACCGGGGGCGTCGCCAGCTGCGCGACATGCTGACCGACCACGTGCGTGCGGGCAGCCTGCAGACCGCCGGGACGACCGGTGAGAGGAGCGACTCGTGAGTGGGCACGAGCACACCAACGAGGAGTGCGCCGACTACCTCGAGCGCATTGTCTACTTCCTCGACAACGAGCTCGACGAGGCCGACTGCTCGGCCGTCCAGGTCCACCTGGACGAGTGCGGTCCGTGCCTGGAGAAGTACGACCTGCAGCGCACGGTCAAGGCCGTCGTCGCGCGCTCGTGCTCGGAGTCGGCGCCCGACCACCTGCGCGACCGGGTGCGGGTCCAGATCCGCGAGGTCCAGTTCCGCATCTCGGAGGGCTGAGCCCCGGGGCTGATTGGCCCCGCTGCCCGGCATTTGAGAGGATGACCCGAGCCCTGTACGGGGCACCCGTCAGGGCAACACGATTCTTGGAGGACGATCATGGGCAAGACCGGTCGCAAGCGCCGCGCTCGCAAGAAGAAGGGCGCGAACCACGGCAAGCGCCCCAACGCCTGAGCGTTGGAACCGAGCCCCTGGCCACTGGCCGGGGGCTCGCTGCATTTGATCTGCCGGGCACCGGCCGCGCCGTCCGGCTGCTACGCCCCTCGGAGGCGGGAGAGGAACCTCTCGGCATCGACGACGACGCGGGTGACCTCGCCGGCCGCGACCACCTTGCCCGAGCCGATGTCCCGGGCGCTCACGGTGAGACGGCGCAGGCGTCCGTCGGCGTACGACGTCGTGGCRCTGACCTCGATCCGGGCCCCGACCGGGCTGGCCCCGAGGTGCTCGAGCTGGACCCGGGTGCCGACGCTGGTCTCGCCGTCCGCCAGACCGTCCTCGAGGGCCGCGCACGTCGCCGCCTCGCACCACGCGAGCAGCCGCGGGGTGCCCAGCACCGGCAGCGATCCGCTGCCGAGGGCGAGGGCGGTGTCGTCGTCGCCGACGGTGAAGGTCACGGTGGCGGCGGTCACGAGAGCTCCTTGGTGAAGGCGATGAGGTGCACGCCCGGCATCGGGTCCCAGTCGCGCGACGGGGCGCGCCGGTAGCCCAGCCGGGTGTAGATGCGGTGCGCGTGCGTCATCCGGGGCAGCGACGAGAGCACCATGGCGGTGGCGCCGTGCTCCTTGGCGCGTTCCTCGCAGCGTACGGCGAGCGCCGAGCCCGCGCCGCGTCCGCGAGCGGCCGGGGCGACGGCGAGCATCCTGAACTCGCCCTCGTGCTCGCCCGCCAGCTCGCGCCAGGGGGATCCCGGCGGGCACCAGGTCACGCAGCCCAGGAGCTCGCCGTCCTCGACCGCCACCCACAGCTCGCCGTGGGCAGCCCGGGAGGCCGTGTCGCGCAGTCGCGCGACGTAGGGGTCGTCGGGCCCCAGGGTGAAGTCGGAGTATGCCGCCACCGTGAGCTCGCCCAGGGCGGGCAGCTCCTCGGGGCGGGCTCGCCTGAGCTCCATCACGGCTGTGTCGGCCCGGACGTCAGATGCCGAAGGTGCTGCGCGGGTAGGCCGCCTCGACGTCGGTGATGACATTGACGAGGTAGGGCACGTCCGAGGCGTAGGCGCGGTCGAGGGCGGGACCGATCTCCTTCGGGTCGGTGACCGTCTCCCCGGCCCCACCGAGCGCCGAGACCACTTGGTCGTACGCCGTGCGCTGGGCGAGGTCGGCCACCACGTCGTACCCGTAGAGCATCTGCATCGGGCCCTTCTCCAGGCCCCAGGCGGAGTTGTTGCCCATCAGCATGACCACGGGAAGGTCGTGACGGACCAGGGTGTCGACGTCCATGAGCGAGAAGCCGGCGGCGCCGTCGCCCAGCAGCAGGGTGACCTGCGCGGACGGTCGGGCCAGGCGGGCAGCGATCGCGGCACCGAGGCCGGCGCCGAGGCAGCCGTACGGTCCGGGGTCGAGCCAGCCACCGGGGCGCTTGGGCTCGACGAACTTGCCGGCGAAGCTGACGAAGTCGCCGCCGTCGCCGATCACCACCGAGTCGTCGGCGAGGCGGGGCACCAGCTCGCCGTAGATGCGTGCCGGGTGGATGGGGTCCGCCTCGGCGGTGAGGAGCTCGCTGTCGCGGGCCACGGTGGCCCTGACGACGTCGCCGAGCTCACCCGTCCAGGAGGACCAGTCGCCGCGACGACCGCGCAGCACCGGCTCGACGAGTCCGTCGAGGACCGTCGACAGGTCCCCGGCCACCGACGCGGCCAAGCCGGCGGTGGCGGAGACCTGCGCGGGGGAGTCGGCCACGTGCACGACCCGGGCCGGGGTGGCTCCGTCCTTGCCGCCGAAGACGCCGTAGCCCAGCCGGAAGTCGAGGGGTGTGCCCACGACCACGACCAGGTCGGTACCGTTGATGGCCGCCCCGCGGGCCTTGGTGACGAGCAGCGGGTGGCCGCCGGGCACGATGCCGCGACCCATGCCGTTGGTGATCGTGGGGATGCCCAGCGCCTCCACGAAGCGCAGCGCCGCGTCCTCCGCCCGGTCGGCCCACACGTCGGTGCCGAGGATCAGCAGGGGACGGGTGGCCTCGGCGAGCAGGCGGGCCACGGCCGCGAGGTCCTCGCCGTCGGGCTCCAGCCGCGGCGCCGGTGTGCCCGCGGAGGCGGGACCCGAGGAGGAGTTGAAGAACTCGTCCATGGGGATGTCGACGAAGACCGGACCGCGGTGCGACGAGCGCGCCACGGTGAAGGCGTCGTCCATGCCGGTCGCGACCTCGGCGGCGGTGTGCAGGGTGCGGGCCTGCTTGGTGATCGAGTCGACGATCGGGAGGTGGTCGATCTCCTGGAGGGCGCCGGAGCCCCACCGGTTGGCCGGGGCACGGCCGCCGACCACGACCATGGGGGAGCCGTTGAACTGCGCCTGCGCCATCGCCGAGACGCCGTTGGTCACGCCGGGCCCGGCGGTCAGCACCGCCAGCCCGGGCACCCGGGTCAGCTTGCCGGTGGCCTCGGCGGCGAACGCCGCGGTCTGCTCGTGGCGCACGTCCAGCAGTCGCATGGGCGGCGTGGCCTTGACGGCCCCGTCGTACATCGGGAAGACGTGGGCGCCGGACAGCGTGAACATGGTCTCCACGCCGTGGGCCCGAGCGGCCGCCACGGCGAGCTCGCCGCTGTGCCCGGCGATCTCGTCCCCGGGCCGGGGGGCGGCGGGCGTCTCGGTGGCTGCGGTCTCGTCGCTCATGCAGCGCAGGCTAGTTCACGCGGGGTGGAGCGGCCCCGAGATGGTGCGGGTTGGTCCGCCGGAGGGAGTCGACGAGGACCAGGATCAGGTCGGGACGCACCCGCGGGGGGTTCGGGGCCAGGCTGAGCTGGAGGTAGAGCGCCCGCAGGAACGCCTGGGCGTTGCCGGTGTCGAGGAACGGGTCGCGGTCCTCACCGCTGCCCATGGCCGCGGCGGCGGCCGCGATCCGGTTGACCCACGGCTCGACCACCGCGAGGTCCACGACGTCGCGGCGCAGCACCTTCATGGTGGCGGCGGCCAGCCGGTCGGGCTCCCCGCACGCCAGCAGTCCGGTGTCCGGGGCGAGCAGCCGGTCGGCGAGCACGTCGAGGAGCACGGTCAGCTCGGGGGACGCCAGGTGCGGGGAGGTCGCGAGCACCCCGATCGCGTCGGCGCCGTGGGCCACCGCGTGCGCCCAGCCGCGGGTGGGCACGTACCCGCGGGTGTCCTTCTCGCGGAGGTACCACGTGGCGATCTGGTCACCCCACTGGAGGACCTGTCCGGGAGTGAGCAGGTGCTGGTCGGTGCCGCGCTCGAGACACTCGGCGAGCACGAGCACGGAGAAGGCGCGGCGGAACACGCTGTCGGTGCCCTGCTCGCCCAGCCCCACGGTGAGCCCGGCGGCCATGCCGTCACCCAGCCCGGTGAGCAGGTCGTCGTACACCCCGCGCTCGACCCAGGTGGCCAGCGTCGGGTAGGCGATCCCGTCACGCTGCTCGGGGTCGGGGGAGCCGAGCATGGCGGTGAGGTCGGCCGTCAGGTCGTCCAGAGGGCGGTCCGAGGGCACCTCGAGACCCCGCTGCACGACGCTGCGCCAGTACGCGGTGGGCATGCGTGCCATCCTGCCAGCCGCCTCCGACGACGGCGAACCGGCCCGAGGGGTCGCGGACCTAGGCTGTGCCGGTGCCGTCCCTGCAGGAGCTCGCCCGAGYCCACTCCGACCTCGACGACGCGGACGTCGCCTGGCTGCACCTCCTGATGGCGGACTGGCAGATCATCGCCGACCTGTCCTTCGCGGACCTGGTGCTGTGGCTGCCGGACCGCGAGGGGCGCGGTTTCTGGGCCGCCGGGCAGATGCGTCCCACGACCGGGCCCACCGCCCTGACCGACGACGTGCTGGGCACGTTCATCCCGTCGGGCCGGCGCCGGATGCTCGACGAGGCGCACGCCACCGGTCGGCTGGTGCGCGAGGGGGACCCCGAGTGGCGCGACGACGTACCGGTGCGCGTCGAGGTCATCCCCGTGCGCCGCGCGGGTCGGGCCATCGCCCTGGTGGCCCGCAACACCAACCTGCTGGGCGTCCGGACGCCCAGCCGCCTGGAGCTCTCGTACCTGCAGACGGCGGCCGAGCTGACCCAGATGATCGCCGGGGGCTGGTTCCCGTACGGCGGCCAGCGCAGCGACCATGCCGACTCACCGCGGGTGGGCGACGGCTTCATCCGGCTCGACGACGGCGGACGGGTCGTCTACGCG
>NZ_JBFUMD010000120.1:0-8837 GCF_054049555.1 Nocardioides sp. P5_C9_2 | reverse complement strand
GATCGACAGGGTCTGCTCGTTGCGGTCGCCGCTCGAGTGGTGGCTCAGACGGCACCGGACCCGGGCGATCAGCTCGCGCGTCGCGAACGGCTTGGCCAGGAAGTCCACGGCACCTGCCTCGAGGACCTCGATGCGGGCCCCGACGGTGGCGTCGGCCGAGAGCACCAGGACCTTGGCGTCGCGGCGCACGGCCAGCAGGCCCGACAGCACGGCCCGCCCCTCGATCCCGGGCATCACCAGGTCCAGCACCACGAGGTCGGGCGCCTCGGCCATGGCCTTGCGCAGGCCCTCGGCTCCGTCCAGGGCCGTCGTGACCCGGTGTCCGTCCCCCTCGAGGGCGCGCGCCACGAACTTGACCAGATCGGGCTCGTCGTCCACGACCAGAATGTGTCCCATCCCCACCCCCACCGTCAGGCGTTGCGCAGCCGAGAACGGAAACCTCCCACAAGGCGACCACCGTCGATCGTCCACGAATGGTGCCGGTCGTGATCGGGGACGGGAGCCACTTCCTGAATTATGGGTATCGAGGACCTGTCAGGGAGCGCCTTCGACGAGGTCCGAGGCATGCATGTCGCCGCCGGGTGCGGTGACGCTCACCCAGCTGATGCTGCTCCCCGCCACCCCGAGCGCCGTGACGGCGACGACGGCGACCAGGGCGAGGCGAACCCCGTCGACCGAGGTGCCGACCGCTCGGCCGAC
Source organism: Nocardioides sp. P5_C9_2 (assembly GCF_054049555.1). NCBI lineage: Bacteria > Bacillati > Actinomycetota > Actinomycetes > Propionibacteriales > Nocardioidaceae > Nocardioides > Nocardioides sp. P5_C9_2. The sequence goes on along the minus strand of NZ_JBFUMD010000120.1, from coordinate 8,138 downwards.
TGCCCACCCGCGCAGGAGGGCCACGGCGAGGACCAGGGTGAGGACCTCGAGGGCGCAGGCTGCGACGTCGGCGAGGCCGACGGGCTCGGGCACGCCGATCTCCGGGCCGAAGGGCATCCCGGCGGTCCGGGACACCAGCCACAGCAGCAGCGGTCCGCCCGAGGCGGCGGCGCAGGCCAGCAGGACGCCCGCTCGGGGCAGCAGCAGCACGCCGACGGCCAGGCCGAGCTCGGCCAGGGTCAGGATCGCGAAGAACACCCCCGCGGCGGGCCATTCCTCGACGTGCTCGGGCATCACGGCGGCGTGGATGGCGGCGCTCCCGACGAGTCCACCGGCCAGCACCGTGCGCGCCGGACCGAAGCGGCCCAGGAACCTTCCCGCCCGGTCCGGGCGGGCGGAGGCGAGCCGGAGGTGGCCGCCGCGCAGGGCGACCAACCACCCGACGAGGACGAGGTTGGTGAGGAGGAGGAGGAGGGTGCCAAGAGCGACCGCGCGCTCCTGCAGTCCCAGCGTCGCCTGCAGCTGGGCGCCCTGACAGGCAGCCCCGCAGCTGGCCCTGACCATGTCCAGCATCGGCAGCTGGGCGGCCTGCAGTCGATAGTCGTACGCCGAGCTGACGGCCAGGACGCCGGCGCCGGTCAGGGTGCCGAGACCGACCACCAGCAGCACCGTGCCGCCGACCGCGCGGAGGCCTCGTGGGTGCGGTCCGAACCAGCGGCGCGCCAGGACGAGCGCCCCCAGCACCGCCAGTGCGAAGACCGGTAGGAGCAGCAGTGACTCACGCAGCCAGCTGGTCGCCGGCGCGTCGGTCCGCTCCACGGAGCCGAGGGCGGTGCGCATGGCGACCGTCCAGAACGCGTCCGCCCCGCTGAGCAGGACGGCGAGCGGCAGCACCGTCGACCACGGGACGGCCGACGGCCCGACGGCGGGCGCGGACTGCCCCGGCGCGGCGCGGCCGGTCGCGGGCGTGGTGGTCGCGTCCATGTCGTGACGGCCCCACCCCCGGTCAGGGGGTGATCTCCCAGCCGAACATCATGGCGTGGTCCTCGTGGGCCAGGTTGTGGCAGTGCGCCACGTAGGGCCCGGTGAAGTCGCGGAAGCCGCGGTAGATGATCACCGACTCGCCGGGATCGAGGGCGACGAGGTCCTCGCGCGAGATGTCGTCGGGGTGTCCGGGGTCGGCGACACGGGTGACGTCCTTGCCGTTGCGCATCACGACGCGGTGCTCCTCCATGTGCAGGTGGAAGGGGTGCACCCACCCGCCGCCGCCGTTGCGGATCTCCCACAGGTTGTAGCTGCCCTTCTTCTGCTGCGCCAGCGGGGTCTTTCCGGCCGGGTTGCGCAGGCTCGTCGCCACGACGGCAGGGTCGAACGGCTTGCCGTTGATCAGCCACTCGACCTCCGCGCCGATGCTCCCGCGCTTGACCTCGAAGATCGTCCGGTTGGCCATCAGGGTCTTCCAGTTGCTGGGCAGCGGGGGCAGGTCCCGCAGCTTGGTCGTGGGGCTCGGCAGCACGCTGTTGTCCTCGACCGCGTCCTCGAGCACGAACTTCATGACCGGCACCTTGTAGGCGGGGTCGGGGAAGAACCGCGAGGAGTTCGTCCACATCCGCCCGTCGGGCATCTTCATCACGTCGGTGAGGTAGATCTCGTCACCGGTCTGGGTCTCCGTGCCGTCCTGGTAGTGGGTGAAGTCGATGATGACCTCGCGCCGCTTGGCCGGCCACAGCTCGAAGGAGTCCCGCGTGATGGGGAAGGGCAGCAGGCCGCCGTCGGCGGCGATCTGGGTGAACTGCATGCACTGCTGCCCGTCGGGGATGCGGTGCTGGCCCTGGAGCTCGTTGAGGGTGTAGCCCAGCGACGCGGCGGTCTTGGGACCCTGCAAGGACTTCATCAGCTTGAACTCGTAGATGCGGGCCACCGAGGCGTCCAGGAACCGGAAGCGGTACTTGCGCCGCTTGACCTTCATCACCGGGTACGCCGTGCCGTTGACGGTGAAGATGTCCCCGACGAAGCCGTGGTTCGGGAAGTGCTTGTAGAAGGTCTTGCCCCACCACTCGGGGTGCTTGGCCGGGTTGTGCGCGGCGGGGTACTCCCCCATCCCGTCGTGCACGTCCTGGTGCAGCGTGATCCCGTCGTCGAGACGGCAGTCGTACAAGGCCAGCGGCACGTCGTAGTCCACGTCGAAGGTGCCGTCGGAGTGGTCGTGGCGGACCCCCGGCAGGCGCAGCCCCTGGGTCTCGTCGCCCATGTCCATGCCGTCCTTGGGGTCGTAGATCGGGTACAGCCCGACCATGCCCTTGTAGACGTTCGCCCCGGTGTGGTCCATCCGGTGGTCGTGGAACCAGAAGAAGCTCTGCTTCTCGGTGTCGTCCCCGCCGGCCGGCCAGTTCAGGTACAGGTTGTCGACCCACTGGCCCGGCTTGTAGCCGTGGTGCTGGGGGCCGTACCGCATCGAGTAGTGCGGGTTCCCGTCGCTCTCCGGTGCGGTGTGCCCGTTGTGCAGGTGGGTCAGGAAGGAGTAGTCCGGGGACCCGAAGTCCTGGCGGTCGAGGTTGTACGGGTTCTCGTCCAGCCGGTTCGCGAAGCGCACCAGCGCGGGCTTGCCGTACTCGGCGTTGATCATCGGTCCCGGGAAGGTGCCGTTGAACCCGTAGATCGTGCTGGGAGGCAGCGACCTCCGCGTGCCGGCCGGGTAGCTCTTGCGCTTCGCGTCGAAGGACACCGACGGCTGACCCAGTGAGTTGATGGCCATCACCGGCGAGGAGGTGAAGGAGTGCTCAGCCACCAGGCACTCGATCTGGTAGACGATGGGGTCCGCCATGCCCATCTGACCGGGCCAGACCTGGTGCTTCTCGTTGCGCAGGTAGTCGCGGGTGCCCTCGACGTAGCGTCCGTCGCAGCCGTTCTGCTCCCCGTCACCCCCTCCTGGGAGGTAGGTCCACGACGACATGTCCGCCGGACGCAGCGCCTGCGGGATCGGGAGCTCGTCCTTGAACGGCTCGAGGATCAGCGGGCTGGTCGGGAACACCTCCTTGTAGAAGAGCGTGTCCGCCAGCGCGGTGCCGGCCGCAGCCAGCGCACCGTCCGCGGACAGCAGGCCACGCTGCGCGAGGTAAGGCCCCCCGAGGTTCCCGGCCGCGCCGACCGCGATCCCTGCCGCGCCGGCCGCGCCCAGCCTCAGGACCAGACGACGCGGGACCCGGTCGTCCGTCCGCTCGTCGCGCTGCTCATCTCCGGGGGCTTCGTCGGACATCGCGCTGACCTCCGCCCCACGGCTCTTCCCGAGAACCGGTGCCCTCACCCACCAGGGCGAGGGCGGCTGCGCTTCGATCGACGACGTGCACGACTGCCTCCCGACGAGCCTTGACCGCCTCGGTCGTGACCGAGGCGGCGGGGCCGCACAGCCCCGGGATGCTCGACGTACGCACTCTTCACCGGAGACCTTGGAAGAACCTGTGGCTTGCGGCGGCGTGGGTCGGGGGCGGGCTCAGTCCTCCTCGATGGTGCCGCACAGCGCCGGCATCGAGATCTCGTTGTCGTCCTGGTCRGTGGCGGCGTCACCACCGGCGTTGGGGTTGGTCGCCTGGTGGTCACCGTCCAGGTCGACACCGTGGACGACGATCGCGTACTGGCTCAGGTCACCGAGGGCGCTGAGGGCATCCCCGCCGTCGAGGACCGTGTAGGTCCTGGTGTAGCCGATCCTCGTGCCCCGGTCGTTGAGGCCGTCACTGAGCGTGATCTGCACGGGACCGTAGGCGGGCAGTCCCTCGACCAGGTCGATGAAGCCGTTGTGGTCGCCGTCGAACGACAGGTCGGGACACTCGTTCTCGGCCTGCCGGATGCCATGGATGTGGGCGATGTGGATGCCGTCGTCGAGGCCCTTGGCCCGCAGCTTGACGACCAGCTCACCGTCGCGTTCGCGCAGGTCGGCACGACCCTCGCCATCGACGTTGAGCGGCGCCAGGTCGGCTTCGAACCGGGCATCACGCCCGGAGTGGTCGTCGTCACCGGCCTGGACGTGCGCCTGGGCGACCGGGACACCGGCAGCGGCGACGGCGAGGCTGGCGGCGGCGATGAGGGACAGTCTGGATCTACGCATGACAGGACTCTTTCCGGTAGACGGTCTGCTTCCTCAAGGGACGACGAGGTCCGACCCCGCGCGGTTCACCGGGTCGGCGTGGGGCAAGGAGTCCATGGTCGACGCCAGTGCCTGGTCTGCGGTGCCCGTCGTACCAGCGGGCCACCTGTCCTTGGCCTCACGGTGCCGCGGGAACCCGAGCGGTTGTGACGGTCGTGCCGGCTGTCACGACGCGGGTCGCGATGCGTAGGTCCGGACCACGGCGACGCAGGTGGTCGACGAGCTCGTCACCCGCGGCCGCGAGCGCCGCGTCGCTCATCGGCTCGAGGGCATCGAGGATGAACAGCGCGCTGGTGGTGTCCGCGGTGAGCCGGGTTCGTCGACCCTGACGCCAGTTCCAGCGACGGCAGGTGACACCTGCGTCGTCGCACCAGACGACCTCCCCCTGGTCGGGATGCTCGACGACCGGGTCACCGTCGGCGGTGGTGTCGAACGGCTCGTCACCGGTGGCGCGCAGCAGACGCGGCGCGCCCGCGTAGGCGGCCAGGTCCTCACCACCGATCGGCAGCTGGTGGACGACGCTGACCGCGTTGTAGAGGTCGGTGAGCGGGTTGACGCGCGGGAAGCCGGAGGCGGTACGGCGCAGAAGTGCCTCGAGACTGTTGCGGGTGCGCTGGGGCTTGGCCCCGAAGGCTCGGTAGGCCTCGCGCCACGCATCGACGTGCGGAAGGTCCTCGACCCGTGCGTCGGACAGGAGCTCGTGGGCAACCGCCTCGGCGCGCGCGACCAACGCCTCGCTCGCGCCATCCTCGCCCACCTCATTCTGTACTGCTGGGACGAGGCCATCGGCGGCAACGAGGAGCGCGCGGTAGTCGGGGCGGAGGTCGGCGATACCGTCGCCGATGTGCGCTCCGGCCAGGAAGGACTCGAGGGCTGYGGTGCCGCGGACGTCAGTCATGGCTTGCGGACCTCGGGCCGGCACCGACGCGGGGCTCGAGCACGGCGAGGGAGAAGCGGGCCGGCACTGCACCCTGGTTGGCGTAGGAGTGCGGTACGTCGCTGACGAAGGAGATCGCATCGTCCACGCCGAGGACCTCGGTCTGGTCGTCGACCACGATGGTGACCGCGCCGTCACGGACCTGCAGGACCTCCTTGGTGCCCGCGACGTGAGGCTCGCTGTCGTGCCGGTCACCGGGGGCGAGCGTCCAGTCCCACAGCTCGAGGATGTCGGGCGGGCTCGTGCCGGCGAGCAGGACCCCGTGTCCACCCCCCTCGCCGGTCCACAGCGTGGGGGCGGCGCCCCTGCGAACGACCGTGACGGGCTTGGTCTGCGGAACCGCCACGAGCGCCTGGAGACCGACGCCGAGCGCATCGCCGAGGCGCAGCAGGGTCGTGACGCTCGGGTTCGCGGTGCCCTGCTCGACGTTGATGAGCATCCGCCGGCTCACGCCCGAGTGCTCCGCGAGCTGGTCGAGGGTCCACTCGCGCGTCTGGCGCTCCGCTCGCACCTTCGCACCGATCGCCGCTGAGAGCTCATGGGGATTCGACTGCATGAGTGCATCATAGTGCCCGCCTAGTGCAGCACGTCGTCGAGCGTCACGCGCGACGCTCGTGGCGGATCTCGTCGGGTAGGAGGTAGTCGGGCGAGACCTCCCTGATCCCCGCCAATGTCTCCACCGTCGCCACGACGTCGCGCGCAGCGGCCACGTCATGCACGCGCACGATGTTGCCGGGCTCGGCGGCGAAGTAGGCGATCGCTGCAGCAGTGGCCGCATCTCGGCCACGAGGTGACCGGCCAGTCACCGCGCCGAGGAAGTCCTTGCGGGACAGCGCGAGCAGGACAGGCCGGCCGAGCGCGCGGACGTCCGCGATGCGTCGGAGCACGTCGACGGTCTGGCGGGGGGTCTTGCTGAAGTCCGGGCCCGGATCGACGATGACCGCGTCCTCCGGGAGGCCGAGCTCGACGGCTGCCGCCACGCGCTGTCCGAGAAACTCGACCACTTCGTCAGCGACGTCGACGTACAGGTCCTTCTGCTGCAGGCGGACCTTCGGCTCTGCTGCGGTGTGCATCACGACCAGGGCGGCTCCATGCCTCAGGCATGACGTCACCACGTCGGGATACCGGAGACCGCTCACGTCGTTCAGGATCGAGGCCCCGGCAGCCAGCGCCTCCTCGGCGACGACCGGCTTGTACGTGTCCACGCTGACCAAGAGGTCGGGGTACGTCGCGCGAAGCCACTGGACGATCGGCACCACCCGCTCGATCTCGTCCCTCGCAGCCACCTCGGGCTGGTTCGTGATCGCCGACTGCCCGCCCACGTCGATGATGTCCGCGCCGGCCTCTACCAGCGACGCCGCGAGCTCCAGCCGTTCCTGCAGCGACGTGAAGCGACCCGCGTCCGAGAAGGACTCAGGACTCGCGTTCACCACGCCCATCACCAGCGTCGAGCTGACGGTGCGAACGTCCCCGCCGATGCGCAGAGTGGGTGCCATCACGACTGAAGGATAGGTGGACCACCCTGGTCGTCAGCCCCGTCTCGCATGGCGTCTACTCGGCCCCGTCGGCCGACGCGGACGGCCGAGCTGTGTGGTGCGGGTGCCCAGCCGTGCGTCGATCTTCCTTCATCTCGGCCTCGAAGAGGTGTGGTCGCCCCCCTACGAGATCGTCACGTGCACGTCTCTCCAGGTCCTTGAACGGGGAGTAGTACGTCTCGTCGTACTCCTCGACGATCTGGAAGGACCAGCGGCCGTCCAGCACGTTGCGACCGACCAGCTCCTGGGCGACCTCATCCGCGAGCACGGCGTGGCCGGCGGCGCGGAGGTCATCGACCGCTTCGCCGAGCGTCAGGTCCGCGGTCCCGGACAGCCGATGGAAGGCGAAGAGATGACCACGCGCGTCCTCGACGGTCTCCAGCGCCTTGGACAGCTTGCCCAACGCGGAGACCGTCTCGTCCGAGACGTCAACCGGTCGTCGATGGCGTTCTGCCGGACCGTCCTGAGGCGTCATGCAACCACGATAGTCGCGCGAGGCTCGCCGTGCGGCCCAAGCCTTCCGGCCGTCGGTGGGACCACCCGATCGACGGCTGGGGAACTCCACGCGGCTGAGGCGAGGGCAGGGCCGTCTCAGTACGCCGACGTCGACTCGCCTCCACCGCGGCGCGCCGCGATCGACCCCGCGAGGCCAGCAACCAGTCCCCGCAGCACACCCGGCGTACGCACGCACACCGTCAGCGACGCCTCCCCGACATCCAGCCCGCGACCCCCTCGACGAGCACCTTCATGCCGATCAGCTCTCACCAGACCTGCCGACCCGTCCGGCCGGCCCGGGCCGGGTGCCGCCCGGTAGGTCCTTGACCGGAGTCGAGACATGGCACGACTTCAGTGCGATGGAACGGACCCGACGATCGCCGCCGCGGGCGTGCCCGGCGTCGTCTTGGAGGCGGAGGGCTCAGGTCTCGGCGCGGAGAAAGGTGAGCACCGCTAGAACGCGGCGGTGATCGTCGTCCGTGTCGGGGAGATTGAGCTTGGCGAAGATGTTGGAGATGTGCTTTTCGACGGCGCCGAGCGTGACGACCAGTTCCCTGGCTATGCCGGCGTTGGTGCGACCTTCGGCCATCAGCGCCAGCGTCTCGCGTTCGCGCGGTGTGAGCGGATCGAGCTTGTTGCTGACGGCGGATCGGGTGCGGACGAGCTCGGAGACGACCTCCCGGTCCAGGGCGGTGCCGCCGGCCGCGACGCGGTGCAGTGCATCAACGAAATCGGCGATGTCGCTGACTCGCTCCTTGAGGAGGTAGCCGAGACCGGCGCCGGGCGAGTCGAGGAGTTCGGCGGTGTACACGGGTTCGACGTACTGCGACAGGATGAGTGTGGCCAGTGCGGGGTGCTTGGCTCTCGCCTCGATCGCCGCCCGGATGCCCTCGTCGGCGAAGGCGGGAGGCAACCGAACATCGATGATCGCCAGGTCGGGGTGGTGCTCGGCGACGATGCTCAGCAGACCAGGCCCGGTGTCTGTCGTCGCGACGACGTCGATGTCGACATCGTTGAGCAGGGCTACGAG
>NZ_JBFUMD010000119.1:0-8866 GCF_054049555.1 Nocardioides sp. P5_C9_2 | reverse complement strand
TCGCCGTCCCGCGCGGCGACCTCCGCCAGCGCGATGTCGACGTCGACCCACCGGTGGAGGTCGATCTTCTCGACCACCACCGGCAGCTCGTCGGCCCGCATGCCCAGGTGCTCGTCGAGCACACCGAGCAGTGGCGTCCCGCGCGTCAGAGGCTCCTCGCGCGTCAGCTGCTTGACCAGCGCGGCCAGGGCCTGCCTCAGGTCGTCGTCCCCCGTGTCCGTCATGGGGCGCAGCCTAGGGACGGGCGGGGACGGCCGCGAGCAGATTCGCGGGGTACGTGCGCGGACTACTTCTTGCGGGGGGCCTTCGTGGCCGCCGCGCGGGGCTCGCGGGCAGCGTCGGCCGCCTCCTGCTCGGTGGTGGCGCCCTCGGTGGCCAGGTGCCCGCCGGTGTTCTCGAGGTGGGCTCGGATGAACCAGTGGAACTGCTCGATCTCGCCGGTCTGGCCGATGAGCAGGTCCTCGGTCACCGGGTCGACCTCGCCGACGACGTCGATCGCCTTGCGGTTGTCCTCGATGACGCCGGTGTAGACGAGGTCGAGGGCGCCGAGGTGGGCCTGCGCGGTGTCCTTGCCGATGTCGTAGTCGTCCCACGAGCGGGCGGCGACGAGCGCGCCCGGGGTGCCGACCGGCGTACCGCCCATGGTCGCGATGCGCTCGGCGACCGCGTCGGCGTAGCCGCGCACGAGGTCGACCTGCGGGTCGAGCATCTCGTGGACGCCGATGAAGTTGGGGCCGACGACGTTCCAGTGCACGTGCTTGAGCACGAGGTGGAGATCGGTGTAGGCGAACAGCCGGTCCTGCAGCGCGGAGACCACGGTGGTGCTCTCGTCGGCATCGAGGCCGGGGACGTGGAAGGTCTGGGTGGGAGTGCTCTTCGTAGCCATGCGACCGACTCTAGGCACCTCGCCCTGAGCCCGTCCCCACCCGCAAGGACGGGCCGCGCCGCCGATCCGGACCCGTCAGGCGCTGCGGCTGATCGCGAACGCGGCGATGAACCCGAGCGTGGCGATCAGGCCCGTCCACAGCCGGGTCTCCTCGAAGGCCTCGGGGATCATCGTGTCGGCCACCATGGCCAGGATGGCGCCCGCGGCCACCGCCGTGATGGCGGCGACGGTCTGGTCGGACGCGCCCCCCAGCAGGAGCACGCCCAACGCGCCGGAGACCCCCGCCGCGACGGCGATGGAGGTCCAGACGCCGAACACGAAACCCGCGCTGCGTCCCGCGCGCTTCATGCCCACCGTGCTGGACAGGCCTTCGGGGAGGTTGGAGATGAAGACCGCGGCCAGCACCGGCACGCCGACGCCGTGCCCACCGAGCAGGGACAGGCCCAGGACCACCGACTCCGGTACGCCGTCCAGCAGGGCGCCGAGGGCGATCGCGGTGCCGCTGCCCTGCTGGTCGTCCTCCCGGGGCTGCTGGTCCCCCGAACGCTTGCGGTGCCGGGCGCCGCGACGCGCCAGCACCACGTTGCCGGCGACGTAGGCGAGCGACCCCACGAGGAACCCGACGACCGTGGCGAGCACGCCCCCGGTGGTGGCCGCCTCGTCGACGAGGTCGAAGGCCAGCGCCGAGATCAGCACGCCGGCGCCGAACGCCATCACGGCCGAGGACACGACCGCGGGGACACGCACGAGCCAGGCCACGGCCGCACCGAGGACCAGGGCGCCTCCGGCCACGAGTCCCCACAGGCCGGCCTCGATCCAGGTGCTCACCCGCTCACCGTAGGGCCCGCTGTCGGTGCCGTAGGACACACTGGGCCCATGTCCGCCCTCGACCACTTCAGCGCGCCGACCCGCGCGTGGTTCGAGGCGGCCTTCGCAAGGCCGACGACCGCGCAGGAGGGGGCGTGGGACGCCATCGCCGCGGGCAAGCACGCGCTGGTCGTGGCCCCGACGGGCAGCGGCAAGACGCTCAGCGCCTTCCTGCACGCCATCGACACGCTCCTGACGGCCGAGCGCCCGGAGGACAAGACGCGTCGCACCCGGGTCCTGTACATCTCACCACTCAAGGCGCTGGCGGTCGACGTCGAGCGCAACCTGCGAGCGCCCCTCACCGGCATCAGGCACACCGCCGAGCGGCTCGGCACCACCGTGCCGGACCTCGCCGTGGGGCTCCGGTCCGGCGACACCTCCGCGGCCGACCGTCGCAAGCTGACGAGCAGTCCGCCGGACATCATGATCACCACGCCCGAGTCGCTCTTCCTGATGCTGACCAGCCAGGCCCGCGAGTCGCTGCGGGGCATCGACACGGTGATCCTCGACGAGGTGCACGCGGTGGCCGGCGGCAAGCGCGGTGCCCACCTGGCCGTCTCCCTCGAGCGCCTYGACGCGCTCCTCGACCGCCCGGCGCAGCGCATCGGGCTGAGCGCGACGGTGCGCCCGCTCGAGGAGGTCGCGCGCTTCCTCGGCGGCAGCGGGCCGGTCGAGATCGTCGCGCCGCCGAGCGAGAAGGAGTGGGACCTGCGGGTCGTCGTCCCGGTCGAGGACATGACCGCCCCGGAGGAGTACGACGAGGATTCCGGCGACCCGCAGCGGGCCACCAGCATCTGGCCGCACGTCGAGGAGCACGTCGTGGACCTGGTCGAGCAGCACCGCTCCACGATCGTCTTCGCCAACTCGCGCCGCCTCGCCGAGCGGCTGACGGCCCGGCTCAACGAGATCGCCACCGACCGCGCCGCCGCCGATGGCGAAAGCGACGGCGACGGCGAGCAGATGACCGACGAGCGGCACGACCCGCCGCCCGCGCAGGTGATGGCCCAGTCGGGCCAGAGMAGCGGCGCCGGCACGATCATCGCCAAGGCGCACCACGGATCGGTCTCCAAGGAGCAGCGCGCGCTCATCGAGGACGACCTCAAGCGCGGCCGGCTCCCCTGTGTCGTGGCCACCAGCAGCCTCGAGCTGGGCATCGACATGGGCGCCGTCGACCTCGTCATCCAGATCGAGTCGCCACCCAGCGTCGCCAGCGCGCTGCAACGCGTCGGCCGCGCCGGCCACCAGGTCGGCGAGGTCAGCCGCGGCGTGCTCTTCCCGAAGCACCGCGGCGACCTGGCCCAGACCGCCGTCGCGGTCGAGCGGATGCGCAGCGGCGCCATCGAGTCGCTGTCGGTGCCGACCAACCCGCTCGACGTGCTCGCCCAGCACGTCGTGGCCTGCACGGCCATGGAGGACTGGGAGGTCGACGACCTCTACGACATGGTGCGCCGCGCCGCCCCGTACTCCGCCCTGCCACGCAGCGCCTTCGACGCGACCCTCGACCTGCTCAGCGGTCGCTACCCGAGCGAGGAGTTCGCCGAGCTGCGCCCGCGCATCGTGTGGGACCGGGTCACCGGCGTGCTCTCCGGGCGTCCGGGCGCCCAGCGGCTGGCCGTCACCAGCGGCGGCACCATCCCCGACCGCGGGCTCTTCGGCGTCTTCCTCGTGGGCGACAAGGCCAGCCGCGTCGGCGAGCTCGACGAGGAGATGGTCTACGAGTCACGCGTCGGCGACATCTTCGCGCTGGGCGCCACCAGCTGGCGCATCGAGGACATCACCCACGACCGGGTGCTGGTGACGCCCGCGCCGGGCATCCCGGGCCGCCTGCCGTTCTGGAAGGGCGACTCCCTAGGCCGGCCCGCCGAGCTGGGCGAGGCGATCGGCAGCTTCACCCGCGAGCTCGGCAGCGTGACTCCGGACAAGGCGCGGCAGCGGGCCCGCGACCGGGGCCTGGACGAGTACGCCGCCGGCAACCTCGTCACCTACGTCACCGAGCAGCAGGAGGCGACCAACGCGCTGCCCAGTGACACCCAGCTGCTCGTCGAGCGCTTCCGCGACGAGCTCGGCGACTGGCGCCTCGTCGTCCACTCGCCGTACGGCACGCCCGTGCACGCCCCGTGGGCGCTGGCCATCAACGCGCGGCTGCGCGAGCGCTACGACATCGACGGGCAGGCGGTGGCCTCCGACGACGGCATCGTCATCCGCATCCCCGACACGGAGAACGAGCCGCCCGGCGGCGACATCGTCGTCTTCGAGCCCGACGAGATCGAGCAGATCGTCACCCAGGAGGTCGGTGGGTCCGCGCTGTTCGCCAGCCGGTTCCGCGAGTGCGCGGCCCGTGCGCTGCTGCTCCCTCGGCGCGACCCCGGGCGGCGCAGTCCCCTGTGGCAGCAGCGCCAGCGCAGTGCGCAGCTGCTCGAGGTCGCCTCGCAGTACCCGTCCTTCCCCATCGTCCTCGAGGCCATCCGCGAGTGCCTGCAGGACGTCTACGACCTGCCGGCCCTGGTGACGCTGCTCCAGCGGGTGCAGCGCCGCGAGGTGACGGTGGTCGACGTGGCGACCCAGTCGCCGAGTCCCTACGCCCGAAGCCTGCTCTTCGGCTACGTCGCGCAGTTCGTCTACGAGGGCGACTCCCCCATCGCCGAGCGCCGGGCCGCGGCGCTCTCGCTGGACCAGGGGCTGCTCGCCGAGCTGCTCGGCCGGGCCGAGCTGCGTGAGCTGCTCGACCCGGAGGTGCTGGCCGAGGTCGAGTCCGAGCTCCAGTGGCTGGCCCCCGACAGGCGGGCCCGCAACGCCGAGGCGGTCGCGGACCTGCTCCGGCTGCTCGGCCCGCTCAGCACCGCCGAGATCACCGCCCGCTCGGTCGAGGGCGCCGATGTCGGGTCCTGGCTGGAGACCCTCTCCGACGTACGCCGCGTGGTCCCGGCGCGCGTCGCCGGGGACGAGCGCTGGACGACCGTCGAGGACGTCGGCCGGCTGCGGGACGGCCTCGGCGTGCCCGTGCCGCCCGGCACGCCCGACGTCTTCACCGAGCCGCACGAGGACCCGATCGGTGACCTGATCGCCCGCTTCGCCCGCACCCACGGTCCGTTCACGACCTCCGACGTCGCCGCGCGACTCGGGCTCGGCGAGGCGGTGGCCCGTCACGCGCTCCAGCGGCTGGTCTCGCGAGGCCGGCTCCTGGAGGGCGAGTTCCGTCCCTCGGGCAGCGGCAGCGAGTGGTGCGACGCGGAGGTCCTGCGCAAGCTCCGGCGCCGGTCGCTGGCCCGGTTGCGCAAGGAGGTCGAGCCGGTCACCCAGGACACCGTGGCGCGCTTCCTGCCCGCGTGGCAGAGGGTCGGCGGCAAGCTCCGCGGCGTCGACGGCGTGGTGGCCGCGATCGACCAGCTCGCCGGCTGTCCGGTGCCTGCCAGCGCCCTCGAGCCGCTCGTCCTCGCGGCCCGGGTCCGCGACTACGAGCCGTCCTACCTCGACGAGCTCACCGCCTCCGGCGAGGTCGTGTGGGCGGGGCACTCCCCGCTGCCCGGCAGCGACGGCTGGGTGAGCCTGCACCTCGCCGACCAAGCCGACCTGACCCTGCCCGACGTCGCCGAGGACGAGCCGAGCGCGGTCGAGCGTGCCGTCCTCGAGGCGCTCGACCCGGGCGGTGCCTGGTTCTTCCGGCAGCTGTCCGACCGGGTCGGCTCCACCAGCGACTCCGAGCTCTCCGCCGCGCTGTGGTCGCTGGTCTGGCAGGGGCGGCTCACCAACGACACCGTGACACCGCTGCGGGCCCTGGTGCGCTCGGGCAGTGCCAGCCACCGCACCCGGCGCACGCCGCCTCGGCTGCGCGCCGGCGGCCGGCCCGGGCGCCCGGGCGCGGGACGGATGCCCGCCCGCAGCGGGCCTCCCGAGACCGCCGGACGCTGGGCGCTGCTGCCCGAGCGTGACACCGACCCGACCCGCCGTGCGCACGCGACGGCCGAGCACCTCCTCGAGCGGCACGGCGTGGTCACCCGCGGCGCCGTGATGAGCGAGCGCGTGCCGGGGGGCTTCGCGGGGGTCTACAAGGTGCTGTCCGCGTTCGAGGACACCGGTCGGTGCCGCCGGGGCTACTTCATCGAGGGACTCGGTGCGGCGCAGTTCGGTTCTGCCGGGGCGATCGACCGGTTGCGCACGTTCAGCGAGCGGGCCGACGCCAAGCCCGGGGCGATCACGCTCGCCGCGACGGATCCGGCCAATCCCTACGGCGCGGCACTGGCCTGGCCGGCCTCGACGCCCACCGAGACCTCCGGCCACCGGCCGGGCCGCAAGGCCGGAGCACTCGTGGTCCTCGTCGACGGCGACCTGACGATGTACGTCGAGCGCGGTGGCCGCACCCTGCTCACCTGGAGCGACGACCCCGACCGGCTCGTCCCCGCCRCCTCCGCGCTGGCCGATGCCACCCGGCGCGGCGTGCTGGGCAAGCTCACCGTGGAGCGGGCCGACGGGGCCGCTCTGCTCGGTGGGGGCATCACGCCCCTGCGCGCCGCGCTCGACGAGGCCGGGTTCCTGGCCACCCCGAAGGGACTGAGGATGCGTGCCTGAGGGCGACACCGTCTACCGCGCGGCCCGCAAGCTGGACCGCGCGCTGACCGGCCACGTGCTGGCCACCAGCGACTTCCGGGTGCCCCAGCTGGCCACCGTGGACCTCTCCGGGGGCACCGTGACCGGCACGTTCTCCCGTGGCAAGCACCTGCTGACCCACATCGAGCACGAGGAGGCGTGGACGCTGCACACGCACCTCAAGATGGAGGGCAGCTGGCACGTCTACCCCCTCCACGAGAAGTGGCGACGACCGGCCACCCAGGCCCGGGTGGTGCTGCGCACGGAGGCCCGCGCCGCGGTCGGCTTCTCCCTCGGCATCGTGGAGCTGGTGCCCCGCTCCCACGAGCACGAGGTGGTCGGACACCTCGGGCCCGACCTGCTCGGTGGTGACTGGGACGAGGCGGAGGCGATGCGCCGGTTGCGCAGCGACCCGCACCGACCCGTCGGCGAGGCGCTGCTCGACCAGACCAACCTGGCCGGCATCGGCAACATGTACATGGCCGAGCTGTGCTTCACCAGCGGGGTGCACCCGCTGCGTCCGGTCGGCGAGGTGCCCGACCTCGAGCGACTGGTCCGGCGCGCCCGCCAGATGCTCGACCTCAACAAGGAGCGGGCCATCCAGTCCACGACCGGCGACCTGCGCCCGCGCGAGCGGATGTGGGTCTACCGACGTGACAACTCGGCCTGCCGCCGGTGCGGCACACCTGTCCGCGTCGCGATGCGCGGGCCCGCCGAGCGCGAGCGGGCGTCGTACTGGTGTCCGCGCTGCCAGCCCGAGGACTGACGCGACGCCCAGCAGTGGGGACCGACCGGGTTGCTCAGGCGGCCGAGGCGACGACGTCGCCCGGAGCCGGCCGTGCCGAGGTGATCGGGGTGGCCTCGACGGAGTCGACGCGGCGCAGGCCCTGGGCCAGCTCCTCGACCGCGATCGCGTCGGAGACCTCGCGGAGCACGTCGGAGAGCGGCAGGTCGAGCGCGGAGCAGAGCGAGGCGAGGAGCTCGGAGGAGGCCTCCTTCTGGCCCCGCTCGATCTCCGAGATGTAGCCCAGGCTGACCCGGGCGTCGGCGGACACCTCGCGCAGGGTCAGGCCCTGCTGCATCCGCTCGCTGCGGAGCACGTCACCGAGGATGCGTCGAAAGAGCACCATGGCGCTGTCCTTCCCGTCCGTGGAAAGCCCGCTCGTGGAGGGCTCCGTGGTGGCCAACGCTACCGGAGCGCTGGTTCTTCCCGGGTGAGGATCCCCTCGAGCACCGACAACGCCTCCCGACAGGCCGCGTCCTGCACCGCGGCGCGGTCTCCTGCCAGGGCCAGCAGGCGCGTCTCCACGCCCTCCGGGCCTGCCGCCGCCACCCACACGTGCCCCGCCGGGTGCCCCTCCTGCGGGTCCGGTCCGGCGACCCCCGTCGTAGCCATCGCGTACGTGGTGCCGAGCAGCGCGCGCACCCCGGTGGCCATCGCGGCCGCGCACTCCCCCGACACCACGCCGTGCGCCGCCACCGTGTCCGCGGGCACGCCGAGCACCGCGACCTTGACCGCCGTCGCATAGGCGACGACCCCGCCCGTCACGCACGCCGAGGCTCCCGGGACCGAGGTCAGCAGGGCCGCGAGGCGACCGCCCGTGAGCGACTCCGCGGTCGCCACGGTGGCTCCGCGGGCGGTGAGCAGGGCCACGATCGGCCGGGGTTCCGTCGCCATGCTGGGGACTCTAGCTACGTTGGCGGACATGGCACTCCCCATCGAGGACTACGCGCTCGTCGGCGATCGAGGCACCGCGGCACTCATCGGCCGGGACGGCTCGGTGGATTGGTTGTGCCTGCCCCGGTTCGACTCCCCCGCCTGCTTCGCCGCCCTGCTCGGCGACACCGACAACGGACGCTGGGTGCTGGCGCCGGCCGATCCCGAGGGTGTCCGGACCAGCCGCCGCTACATCGGCCACAGCGCGGTGCTCGAGACCACCTTCACCACCCCGACCGGGGTCCTGGTGCTGCGCGACGTGATGCCCACCGGCGACGGCCGGGCCGACCTGGTGCGCACCGTGCGGTGCAGCGAGGGCTCGGTCCGGGTCTGCCACGAGTGGGTGGTGCGCTTCGACTACGGTCTCGTCCGCCCCTGGGTGACGCGGCAGCAGGTGCACGGGCACGAGGTGATCGTCGCGACGGCGGGGCCCGACAAGCTCATGCTCTGGGGCCCGCGCCTCCCGCACGCGGTCGACGGTCACCACGCCGACGAGTTCGACCTCGCGGCCGGGGAGTCGATGACGTTCTCCACCTCGTGGATGCGTTCGTGGCACGCGCTGCCCGAGCCGCTGTCCTTCGACGACCGCATCGAGGCGACGCGCGTCGAGGACGAGCGCTGGGCGCTGACCTGCACCGAGGACCTGCCACACGCGGACCTGGTGCGCCGCAGCCTGCTCACCCTGCGGCTGATGACGCACGCGGAGACCGGCGGGATCGTGGCCGCGCCGACCACGTCGCTCCCCGAGCAGTTCGGCGGTGAGCGCAACTGGGACTACCGCTACTGCTGGCTGCGCGACGCCGCCCTGACCC
>NZ_JBFUMD010000118.1:0-8872 GCF_054049555.1 Nocardioides sp. P5_C9_2 | reverse complement strand
AGGTACTGCCGCACCAGCAGGGCCGACTCCCCCGTCGAGGCCATCACCTTGGCCGAGGAACGCCAGTGGATGTGGCGGAGGTCGTCACCGGGGGCGTACTCGCGCAGGGCGTGGAAGGCGAGGTCGCTCTGGGAGACCGCGTCGGTCGAGACCCCCTCGAGGTCGCGCAGGAGCCCGGCGCCCAGCGAGTCGAGCGGCACCATCGGGGGCCGCACGAGGACCTCGCGCACCGGCGTCCACACCACGTCGCGGGAGAAGATGCCGATCGGGTCGCCCCGGCGGGTGGTGGCGGGGCCGACCCGGATGACGCCCCGTCGCTCGGTGCGGATGGTGAACGACTCCTCGTGCACTCCCCCGGCCGGCAGCGAGCCGATGCCGTAGCGGTGGATCGAGGAGCCGACCGGCACCTCCAGGGTCGTCGGGAGCAGCCGTCCGGAGGCGATGTTGCGCACGACGACGCCCGCCGCCACCGAGTCACCCGCGGCGACCCGCTCCGGCTCGAGGCGCAGGTCGACGTCGACCGACGTACGGCCGAGGAGGAAGGGTGCCGCGACCGCGAGCAGCAGCAGGCAGGCGGCCGCCAGCACGGCCATCTCCCGCCAGCCCGCGAGGGCCGCGACGTACGCCGCCCCCACCCCGATGCCGAGGACCAGCCACCCCGTGGGGCGCACGATCGTCAGCAGCTCCTTCAGGCGCTCCATGGGCGGCTCAGGCCACCCGGTCCGTGGGCGGTGCGACCGAGTCGAGCAGGCGGCCGATGACGGTCTGCACGCTCACGCCGCTGAACTGGGCCTCGGCGTCGAGCAGCAGGCGGTGCGACAGCACGGGCTCGGCGAGCTCCTTGATGTCGTCGGGGAGCACGTGGTCGCGTGCGTCGGCGGCCGCCCAGGTCTTGGCGACCCGGATGAACGCCAGGCAGCCACGGGGCGACAACCCGAGCTTGACGTGCGGCTGGCGACGCGACTCCTCGGCGAGCTCCGCGACGTAGCCGACGACGGCCGGGTCGACGTACACCTGGTCGGCGAGCCCGCTCATCTGGGAGATCGTGTCGGCCGTGATCACCGGGGTGACCAACGAGGCGCGGTCGCGCACGGCGGCGTTGACGAGCAGCTCGACGGTGGCGGCCCGGTCGGGGTAGCCCATCGACGTCTTCATCAGGAAGCGGTCCAGCTGGGCCTCGGGAAGCCGGTAGGTACCGGCCTGCTCGATGGGGTTCTGGGTGGCGATGACGAGGAAAGGCCGACCGACCGAGTGGGCCACGCCGTCGACGGTGACCCGGCTCTCCTCCATGACCTCCAGGAGCGCGGACTGGGTCTTCGGCGACGCCCGGTTGATCTCGTCGGCGAGCACGATCGTGTGGAAGATCGGGCCGGGGTGGAAGTCGAAGGTCCCCTTGTGCTGGTCGTAGACGGTCACCCCGATGACGTCGGAGGGCAGCAGGTCGGGGGTGAACTGGATCCGCGCGTGGCTGCCCTGCACGGTGTTGGCCAGCGCCCGCGCCAACATCGTCTTGCCGGTGCCCGGGAAGTCCTCGAGCAGGATGTGGCCCTCGGAGAGCAGGCAGGTCAGCGCCAGTCGCACCACGTGGCGCTTGCCCAGCACGGCCTTCTCCATGTTGGCGGTCAGCTGGTCGAAGGTCTCCTTGAACCAGTCGGCCTGCTCGTGCGAGATCGTCATGGACTGCCCTCTTCGTGTCGTTCGTGGGTGGCCATCGCGCTACTGCGGCCATTTCAGGGTGGAGCTGACCTCTTGGCTCCGGTCGGACGTGAAGCAGCTCACCGTCACGTCCTGGCCGGCGTAGAAGTACCAGGGTGTGTTGTCCGAGGTGTCGGTCGCACCGAAGCCGCGACGCTCGAAGGTGATGACCCACGGGATCGGGTTGCGCGCCTCGCAGGTGTAGGGCTCGACGAAGTTGGAGGTGACGATCCTCAGCTTGCCGCAGGAGTTCTCGGTGCAGGAGAAGCCGTCGGCGCCCGGGCCCTTGCACGTCGGGTTCGACTCTGGAAGGTCTCCGCAGATGGTCCACTCCGACAACCCCAGGGTCGGCTGGGGCGGGGGCGCCGAGGTGGCGTCGCCGTAGAAGGTGTGCTCCCCACGGTTGCCCGGGTTGTCGTCGAAGAACACGAAGCTCATCCGTTGGCGCTCGCCGTAGCGCGCGGTCGCGACCTGCTGGGTGGTGACGGAGAAGGRGCCCGCAGGGAGGGAGATGACCTGCACGGCTCCGCCCTCGGCCTGGAACCTGATCGCTGCCGGGTCGCCGTTGCTGGTGCCCGAGATCGTCCAGCTGATCTGCTTGCCGTCCACGTTCGCGGCGTAGCGGATGCTGTCGCGCGAGAGCGGTCCGTAGGTCTGGACGGTCTTGACGTCCGAGAGCGAGCACCCGCGCTGCGCCTCGAACTCGTTGCACATGCGCAGCTGCACGGACTGCGGTGCGTCGTTGGTGGAGGTCGCGACGTTCTGGCTGAGGACCTGCCCGGCAGCGAGGGTCCCCTGCCAGACGACCTGCCCCGAGACGAGGATGGCGGCAGCGCCCTGCTTGCCCCGTGGGTCGGGGGCGACCGCCTCGACGTGCACCTGCTGGTTGGCCCCCGTCGCGGCGGCCGACCACGCACCCCAGTCCGCGGGCCGGCCCACGGCCTGGAACGTCGCGGGCTGGCTGGGACCGGACGTGTTCTCCGTGTTGTGCGCCTTGACGGTGTAGGCGTAGGCGGTCCCGTCGTAGGCGATGCCCGAGTGCACGCAGGACGTGGCCTGGACGCGGGCGCAGCCGGGGACGGTCTGCGTCCCGGTCGGCGTCGCGTACGTGAGGGTGTAGAGCGTCGCCCCCGGCCCCTCGGGCAGCGTCGCCGGCCACGTGACGCGCACCGACGTCTGCGCCGCGCCGGACTCGAGGTCCACGACGGCGGGCGTGCCGGGAGGCGCGGGCGTCCCCATGGGCTGGAACGGCTCGGAGGTGCGCGGGGGCGAGTAGTTCACCTTGTTGAGCGCCTTGACGGTGAACGTGTACTGCGTGTTGTTGTCGAGGTTGCCGGCCACCAGCGACGTCTGGTCACCCGGCACCGTCTGCGGCTGGGCGCCCTGCCACGTGACGGTGTAGCTGAGCACCTTGGAGGTCTGGGTCGTGGGCGGGTTCCAGGCGACGGTGATCGTGTGGTCGCCGCGGGCCTGCATCCGGATGTTGTCCACGCGACCCGGTGCCGTGTCGGCGAAGGCGGACTTGGAGACGCCGCTCCACTCCCCCGGGCCGACCTTGTTGATGGCCCGGACCTTGAACCGGTAGGCCTTGGCGTTCTCGAGCCCCCCGAAGTCGCACTCGTTGGTGCGGCAGGTGATGGTCCGGTTGTTGCGCAGCTCCTGGACCTCGTAGCCGGTGATCGGCGACCCGCCGTCGTCCTGCGGCGGCGTCCAGCCCATCGAGATCTTGTTGGACTGCGGCGCCGGGTACGGGCGCGGCGGGCCGGGCGCACCGGGAGTGCCGCGGACCTGGAACTCGATGCGGCCCTCGGCGGTCCGCTGGGGGGTGTCGGAGTCGGCGACGTCGGACATCACGATGCGGAAGGTCGAGGTGCCCTGTGCGTCCGGGCCGGCCTTGAGCGTCACCGACGAGCCGCTGTGGCTCGCGCTCACGCCCGAGCCTCCGACGGGGTCGACCGACACCACGGTCGGGTCCGGCTGGGAGACCCCGGGCTCGAGGTACGGCGAGAGGTCGACGGTGCGGGACTGGCCGGCCTCCATGTCGTCGACCCGGATGGGCAGCAGCGACGGGGGCGGGGCGTCGGCGAGGCGGAAGCGGATCTCCTCGGCGTTGCTGTCGCCGGCGGTGATCGTCAGGACGGCCGTGCCGCCCTCGGTGGCGTCCTCGGCGGCGCTGACGCGCAGCACCGGGCTGCCGTTGCCGCTGACGGACACGCCCTCGACGGCCTGGCTGAAGCTGCCCTCGTAGTCGAGACCGGGGGCGTCGGCGGGGTCCAGCGTCCAGACGTTGCACAGGGAGGCGATGTCGAGGTCGTAGTCCTGCCCGGCCGAGATCGGGATGGTCGCCTCGGGGCACTCGAGCTCGGGGGTGTCGTCGCCGACCTGCACCGGGACCGACAGCAGGGCGGTGTAGCCGTCGGTCGGGTCCTGGGGGTCCTCGTTGCCGCTCGGGTCGGTGGCGGTCGTGACCTCGAGCAGGAGCGCCCCCGGGCCGCGGTAGTCGGCGGTGGACGTCAGGGTGAAGCCGCGTTCCCCGTCCGGCGACGGCTGCAGCGCGGCGGGAGAGGCACTGACGGCGCGCTTGCCGGTCAGGCGCAACGAGCCGCCGGAGGGGTTGACGACGAAGTCGTCGAGCTTGCCGGAGAAGTCGCCACCGCGGTCCAGCTCGATGAGGGCGTCGGGCCTGACGTAGGGGATGCCGGTGCCGGTGGGCGGCACGTAGAGCGACGCGGTGGCGGACGCGCCGTCACCGTCCTCGACCCGGAACGGGACCACCAGCGGGGCGGTCGCGCGGTCGGCCTTGATGCGGTCGCCGGCGATGCGGGCGACGTCCGGGTCGCCGAGCACCTCGGCCACGACGAGGTCCTCCACCCGACCGTCCGGGTCGTAGGCGCCGTCGAGCACGCCGACCGTCACGCTCTCGCTGTCGTCGGCGCGACCGAAGGCGTCGTACACCACCGGAGGGTTGTTGTAGCTGGCCGCGGTCTCGAGCTTCATCACCGCACGCGACCGGGCGAGGCCGTTGGTGATCGAGTAGACGACCGACACGGCGGGGGCGTCCACCCGATCCGGGGCCGGGACGCTCACGAGGCTCGTCTCGGGGTCGAGCCGCACGCCCTCGGGCGCGTCGACGAGCTCGATCCGGACGTCGTCACCCTGGGCGACGTAGTCGTTGGCCAACGGGTCGAAGGTGGCCGTGCGCCCGGGCTCGACGGTGAGCTGGTCGTCGACGGCCAACGGGCTCTGCGGCTCCTCGGGGGGTACGACGACGATCCGCACGGTCCCGGTCGCGACACCGCCCCGGGTGTCGACCACCGAGTACGCGAACTCGTCGGTGCCGACGGTGCGCGGATAGGCCTGGTACTCCAGGAAGTTGCCGCCGAAGTCCACCAGTCGGCCCTTGCGCGGCGCCGACGTGATGCCCGCGATGGTCACCGGGTCGCCGTCGGGGTCGATGCCGCTGCCGGCCAGCCGCACCTTCACCGAGTCGCCGGAGACGACACGCGACTCCAGGGTGGGCGGCTCGGGGGCGGTGTTGGGTCCGTCCGCCGGCGTGATGGTGACGGTCAGCCGTCCGGGGGACGTCTGGCCGGTCGTGTTGACGGCGATGTAGGGGATCTGGAAGGAGTCCCGCTCCGTGATGTCGGCCGGCGCGACGTAACGCACCGTCCGGCCCGAGACGAAGGCGCGGCCCACGTCGCCCTTCACGTCGATCGGGGCGATGACCTCCAGGGCGCCCGGCGACCCCTCGACCACGTCGCCGAGGAGGGACAGCCGGTCCCCCGACGGGGAGAGGTCGTTGTCGAGCACGGGTGCGGTCACCGACGTGCCGGCCCGGACCGTGACGCGGTCGGCGGCGGTGACGGGAGCGTTGTCCTTCGGCACCGGGCGCAGGCTGACCGAGACCTCGCCCTCCGCGCCCGAGCGGGGGCCGTTGCTGATCGTGTAGGTGACCAGCTGCGGGTTGGGCGACAGGGCGCCCTGACGCGCGGAGACCCGCAGCCAGCGGCCGTCGATGATCGCCACGTCGAGCTGGTTGGGGTCGTCGGCCACGGCCCGCTGCACGGCGAGCAGTCCCCCGGCGGGGTCGAGGTCGTTGGCCAGCACGTCGACGATGGCGGCCGACTGCCCGTAGACCGTCACGGTGTCGGGCATCGCGACCGGGTCGCGGTCACCGCGTGCGGGCTGGACGTCGACCCGGATGGTGCTGCCGTCGAGGGGCGCGTTGCCGTATGCCGCGTCGTAGTCGAGGAAGAACGTCCCGGCCTTGGTGCCGGTGAACGTGATGATGCCGTTCTCGGCGTCGGTCCGGATCGTCGCCCCGGACTGCTCGGGCAGCCTGCCACCGAGCGCCAGGTCCGCGTCGGGCGTCGAGGGGTCCGAGCCGGGCAGGTCGTTGAGGAGGGGACGGATCTTGATGGRCTGGCCCACCTCGCCCCGGACCACGTCGGGCTCGGCGGTGGCGGCGAACGCCTCCTGGTCGAGCTTGCCCTGCACCTGGAAGGTCATGGTGCGCCGGACCGGGGCGGAGCGCCCGTCGGTCACCGAGTAGGCGACCTGCACGGGCTCGCCGCCGTCGCGCGGGGCGGTGAACCGCACCCGGCCGTCGGAGGTGGTGCGTGCGACGGCCCCGGTCTGCTCGCCCCCGATCGCGGTCGCGGAGTCGAGCACCACGGTGTCGCCGTCCGAGTCGTCGCGCCAGTCCGAGAGCACGGGGACCGAGAGCGCCCCGGCCGCCGGCACCCGCCAGAAGCGGGGCTCGTAGCCCTCGCGGGGCTCGGGCGCCCGGTTGTCGCCGTCGCCCCGGACGCCGACCGTCACGGTGGCGTGCGCGGAGAGGTCCCGCCCGTCGTCGACGTAGTACTCGAACGACGTGCTGCGGGCGCGATCGGGCAGGGAGAGCACGATGGTCTGGCCGTCCGGGCTGATCTCGGCCCGGGCGTCCCCCACCGGCTCGTCGACCTGCACGATGCTCAGCAGCCGCCCGTCCGGGGCGGAGTCGTTGTCGAGGGGGTGCAGCACGGTCGTCCGGCCGGGGCGCGCGCCGTACTGGTCGGGCTTGGCCTTCGGCGGTCGGCGGTCGCCGTTGCTCTGCTCCTGGTTCTTCTTGTCCTCGTTCTCGACCTTCTTGGTCGCGGTGAAGGCGTTCCAGTTGTCGATCTTCTGGGGCTCGAGGTCCTCGACGTCCCACACCGAGCCGGTGGTGCCGTCGTTGAGCACGATCTGGCCCCGGTTGACGCGGAACGCCAGGTCGCGCCCCTTGCCGCCGAGGGTGGAGACCGTCGGCTCGTCGGCTCCGCACCGTACGGCGACCGTGCCCAGGCCGCCGGACCACGCGGCGTACTGGCAGGCGCCGAGGCGCACGGGCTCGGCGGGCTGGCCGTTGACGCCCTCGGTCACCACGGTGGTCCCGCCGGTCGCGAGATCGACGCTCATCAGGCTGCCGCGGCTCGCGACGAGCACGGCGTCCGCGTCGGGACCGGGCTGCTGGAGCACGGCGTCCTCGGGGACGCTGGCGCTCCCCCCGCCGAGCACGGTGAGCGCGCCCGCGGCGGAGTCGAGGGTGACGACGGTGTCACCCACCGTCGTGACGGCGGTGGGCTCGCCGGCGGCCTCGGGGAGGTCCTCCGTGCGGGGCTTGGCGAAGGCGTCCCCGTCGGGGACGACGTAGGTGACGGTGCGGTCGGACGCCGAGGTGACCACGACGGTGCCGACCAGGCTGACCGCGAGTGCCGCGCCCTCCCCGACCTCCTCGAAGGGGTCGGCCTGGCGGTCGGCACCGGTCACCAGCGACCGTCCGGTCACGCTGTCCATGTGGGCCACCCAGATGCCACCGGTCTCGGCGTCGACGGAGGCGAGCGTGCCCCCCGCCAGCTGCACGTCACCCGCGGAGGGAACCGAGATCCGGCCGTTGGGGTCGAGCTCGGCGGTGACCGGGTCGATCACCTGGGCGGTGCTGGCCCGCTCGTCCACCGCCAGCACGGCGGCGCCGTCCTGGACGACGTCGAGCGGCAGGTCGCCGCGGTCCGCGAAGACGACGGCGTCGAGCTGGTTGATCGGCTTGTTGATGCGGCCGTGGATGCCGTCCTTGCCGTTGACGACCCAGATGCCACCGTCGTTGAGCTGCGCCTCGTGAGCCTGGTAGCCGTCGGCGGCGACGGCGTACGTGAGCACGGCGCCGGCGGCGACCGCCAGCGCGGCGTTGGAGGCGATGGCGGTGCGGTGCCGTCGCAGGAAGCTGACCCGTGCCACTGGCAGCCCCCTACCGCGGAATGAACGTCCGTCCCCCGACGGCGCAGGATGGAGCCTAGGTACAGCGCGCGCGGCGGACAAGTTGAGCAAGAGTGGCACGCTGGGGCTCCGAGCAATGACACTATCGGACTAGTCGGTGGGTCACGCGCACCGAGTGAGGAGAGGCTCGTGGTCGTGGAGACCAGGTACGCCGCAGGGGACGGCGTCCTGCTGGGAGCCGGCGACCTCTGGGTCCTGGTCGCCGATCCGCGCGACGACGACGTGCTCGAGGACGTCTGGGCCGTGCTGACCGGGTCGCGGCCGGTCACCGGCACGGTGACCGAGGAGATCCTCGCAGTCCTGGAGAAGGCCTTCGAGGGAGACCCGCCCGCGCTGGCCGTGGTCGACCTGTCCTCCGGGGTCTCGTCCAGCGTCTCGCGGGGGCGCGGCCACGTCCGGGTGCGGGGTGCCGACCGCATCCTGTCACTCGACGGCGGCACCGACCCCGGAACCCTGCTGCCCACCCGCCGACTGGTGGGCGGGGTGGTCGCCGCCTCGCGCGCCGAGATCCGGCCGCTCGCGCACCGGACGGCGCCGTCGCCGACCGCTGCGGTGGCCCCACCGCCCCCGGCGCCCGGCATGATCGACGGCATCCCCGCCGCCATCCTGGCGGCCACCGGGCCCGAGGGTCCACCGCCGGTACGGCCCCGGCGCCGCGTCGAGGCCCCGCAGCCGGGTGTCGCCTCGGCCCCTGTCCCGGGTCCTGCCTCGGAGGACACCGGGTCCCTGCACGACACCACCGAGCCCGACCCGGCGTTCATGGAGCGCATCCTGGAGGGCGGCCGCACGACCATCCACTCGGCCCAGGGCACGACCGCCGCCCCCGAGGCCGACGACCACGACGGCGCCACCGTCCACCGTCCCGACACCACACCCCACCTGCGAC
>NZ_JBFUMD010000117.1:0-8931 GCF_054049555.1 Nocardioides sp. P5_C9_2 | reverse complement strand
ACCTGCGGCTGCGTGCCCGCGCCGCCGTCGGGGGTGCCCGGCACGGTCGGGGCGCCGCCCTGCCCCGCCGTCCCGGCGCCGGCCGTCCCGGCGGCCTGCGCGGCGACGACGCGGAAGCGCATCTGCGCCTGCCGCTTGACCGTCTCGACCAGGTCGCGACGGCTCTCGCCGGGGATCTCCACCACGACGTACTTGCTGCCCTGGGTGGAGACCTCGGCCTCGGAGACCCCGGAGCCGTTGACCCGGTCCTCGATGATCCCGCGCGCCTCGGAGAGTCGGTCGGTGGACACGTGGCCCTGGGCGATCAGCGTGATCCGGGTGCCGCCCTGCAGGTCGAGGCCCAGCTTGGGGGTCCAGGTGCCGGCCACGGCGACGAGCCCGTAGGCGACCAGGAGCCCGAGGAAGAAGACGACGAGGGTGCGTCCGGGGTTGGGGCGACGCGCCACCTCAGGCCTCGCCGTCGGTGGTGGTCGGCGGCAGGTCCGGGGTGTCGTCCTCGGCCGCCTCCTCGACGGAGCCGATGGCCGGGCGGACGACCTCGACCACGACACCCGTGGCGATCTCCACCCGCACGCGGTCGTCGACCACGGACACCACGGTGCCGAAGATGCCGGAGGACAGCATCACGCGCTGCCCGGGTTGCAGGGCGGACTGGATGCGAGCCAGGTTCTTCTGGCGGCGGGAGGCGGGGCGGATCACCATCAGCCAGAAGAGAAGGGCAATGGCCACCAGGGGCAGGAAGGAGACGAGCTCCGTCACGGTCGAGTACCTCGCGAGTCAGGGAGTGAGACGGCGATCCTCACGAGCATCTGACGCGCTCGGGGCGGACCAACGGTGGAGTGTACGTGCCGGGGTGGGAGCCGCGTCACACGTCGTCGAACAACGAGCCCTCGATGCCGGCACCGGCGGGCATCGACAGGCCGAGGTGGCGCCATGCCGCCTGCGTGGCGACGCGACCACGCGGCGTACGGGCCAGGAGCCCGAGGCGGACCAGGAAGGGCTCCGCGACCTCCTCGACCGTCTCGCGCTCCTCGCCCACGGCGACCGCCAGGGTGGCCACGCCGACAGGTCCTCCCCCGAAGCGACGGCACAGGACGTCGAGGACGGCGCGGTCGAGCCGGTCCAGGCCGGACTCGTCCACCTCGTAGAGCTCCAGGGCGGAACGGGACACCGGCAGCGTGACCACGCCGTCGGCGCGGACCTGGGCGTAGTCACGCACCCGGCGCAGCAGGCGGTTGGCGATCCGGGGTGTCCCCCGCGACCGGGAGGCGATCTCGGAGGACCCCTCACCGGTGAGCTCGACGCCGAGCAGGCCGGCCGAGCGGTGCACGATGAGGTCGAGCTCGTGCGGCTCGTAGAACTCGAGGTGCGCGGTGAAGCCGAAGCGGTCGCGCAGCGGACCGGGCAGCAGCCCGGCCCGCGTCGTGGCGCCGACCAGGGTGAACGGCGGGATCTCCAAGGGGATCGCGGTCGCGCCGGGACCCTTGCCGATGACGACGTCGACCCGGAAGTCCTCCATCGCCATGTAGAGCATCTCCTCCGCCGGACGCGACATCCGGTGGATCTCGTCGACGAAGAGCACGTCGCCCTCGTTGAGCCCGGAGAGGATCGCGGCCAGGTCGCCGGCGTGCGTGATGGCCGGTCCGCTGGTCAGGCGCAGCGGCGAGGAYATCTCGCCGGCGATGATCATGGCCAGCGTGGTCTTGCCGAGGCCGGGGGGCCCGGACAGCAGCACGTGGTCGGGGGCCTTGCCCCTCCGTCGCGCCGCCTCCAGCATCAGCCCGAGCTGGTCGCGCACCCGGGTCTGGCCGACGACCTCGTCCAGGCTCCGGGGACGCAGCGCCGCCTCGACCGCCCGCTCGTCGCCGTCGGCGTCCGCATCGGTGAGCCGGCGGAAGTGGGCCGCCTCCGCCGCGGTCAGGTCCGCATCGGAGACCTCCAGGTCACCGTCGGTGTCGTCCCAGTCGATCGGCATCGCCGCCGTCCCCTCAGGCCTTGCTCAGCGTACGCAGCGCGGCACGGAGCAGGGCGGGGACGTCGGGGCTCGGGCCGGCCTGGTCGGAGACGGTCTCGACCGCGCGGTCGGCCTCCTTGGCCGACCAGCCGAGGCCGACCAGTCCCTGCTGGACCTGGTCGCGCCAGGGCGCGCCGGCCGCGGCCGGCGACGGACGGCCGCTGGATCCCATCGGCGGACCGATGCGGTCGCGGAGCTCGAGGATGATGCGCTGCGCACCCTTCTGGCCGATGCCGGGCACCCGGGTGAGGGTCTTGACGTCCTCGGTGGCCACGGCGAGGCGCAGGTCGTCGGGCGTCAGCACGGCGAGCATCGCCTGGGCGAGCTTGGGTCCGACGCCGGACGCGGTCTGGACGAGCTCGAAGGCCTGCTTCTCGTCCTCGTCGAGGAACCCGAAGACGGTCAGCGAGTCCTCGCGCACGACCATGCTCGTGGGCAGCATCGCCTGGTGGCCGACGCGCAGCGTGGCCAGCGTGCCGGGCGTGCACATGAGCTCGAGCCCGACCCCGCCGACCTCGAGGACGGCGCTCGTGAGCGTGACGGCGGCGACCTCGCCGCGGACGAATGCGATCACTGCTTCCTCCCGGCCGCGGCCAGCGCGGCGTCGATGCGTGCCTGGGCGCTGCCGCGCCAGATGTGGGTGATGGCCAGGGCGAGGGCGTCCGCGGCGTCCGCGGGCTTGGGGGGCGCGTCGAGGCGCAGGATCCGCGTCACCATCGCGGTGACCTGCGCCTTGTCGGCTCGCCCGCTGCCGGACACCGCCGCCTTGACCTCGCTGGGCGTGTGCATGGCGACGGGCAGGCCCCTGCGGGCCGCGACCACGAGCGCGATCCCGCTGGCCTGGGCGGTGCCCATGATGGTGCTGACGTCCGAGCGCGCGAAGATCCGCTCCACCGCCACGGCGTCCGGCCGGAACTCGTCGAGCCAGGCGTCGAGACCCTTCTCGATGGTCACGAGGCGCTCGGCGACGGGGACGCCGGCGCTGGTGCGCAGCACGTTGACGTCGACGAGGCTCAGCGGTCGGCCCAGGGATCCCTCCACCACGCCGACCCCGCAGCGGGTGAGGCCGGGGTCGATGCCGAGCACACGCATGGGGACCCTTCCGTACGAACAGGTGTTCGGTCGACCACGCTACGTTCCGCGTCCCGCCGAGCGCCCGCGACACGCCGGGGCCGAGCGGCCGACCAGCAACGGATGGGCGAGCGACTCCCGCATGATCTCTGCGTCAGGCGTCCTCGAGCTCGGCGAGCACCGCGTCGGGGACGTCGACGTTGGTGAAGACGTTCTGCACGTCGTCGAGGTCCTCGAGGGCGTCGACGAGGCGGAAGACCTTGCCGGCGGACTCACTGTCGGCGACCGGGATCTCCATGCTCGCCACGAACTCGACGTCGGCCGAGTCGTAGTCGATGCCGGCGGCCTGGAGCGCGGTGCGCACCTCGACCACGTCGGTCGCCTCGGACTGCACCTGGAACGCCTCGTCGAGGTCGTTGACCTCCTCGGCACCCGCGTCGAGGGTCGCCTCGAGGACGTCGTCCTCCGAGACCTCGCGCGCCTCCTGCGTCTTGGGCACCACGACCACGCCCTTGCGCGCGAAGAGCCGCGAGACCGAGCCCGGGTCGGCCAGCGTGCCGCCGTTGCGGGTGACCGCCGTCCGGACCTCCATGGCCGCGCGGTTCTTGTTGTCGGTGAGGCACTCCACCAGGAAGGCGACACCCGCCGGGCCGTAGACCTCGTACATGATCGTGGAGTACTCCGCCCCACCCGCCTCGGCACCGGAGCCACGCTTGAGGGCGCGGTCGATGTTGTCGTTGGGGACCGAGCTCTTCTTGGCCTTCTGGATCGCGTCGAAGAGCGTCGGGTTGCCGGTGGGGTCGGGGCCGCCCTGCTTGGCGGCCACCTCGATGTTCTTGATGAGCTTGGCGAACAGCTTGCCGCGCTTGGCGTCGATCGCGGCCTTCTTGTGCTTCGTGGTCGCCCACTTGGAGTGGCCAGACATGGGTCCCTCTTCTTCTCCGGAGCAGTACGGCGTGGTCCGCGCGGTCAGCGCCTGCGCACCAGGTCCACGAACAGCTCGTGGACCCGGGTGTCCCCGCCGACCTCCGGATGGAAGGAGGTCGCCATCAGGTGACCCTGGCGAACGCCGACGATCCTACCGGCGGCCGGTCCGGCCGCCACGCGTGCCAGTGTCTCGACGCCGGGACCGACCTCCTCGACCCACGGTGCGCGGATGAAGACGGCGTGCACGGGGTCGTCGATCCCCTCGACGTGGAGGTCCTCCTCGAAGGAGTCGACCTGGCGGCCGAACGCGTTGCGCCGGACCGTCACGTCGAGCCCGCCGACCGTCTCCTGACCCGGCGTCCCGTCCTCGACCCGGTCGGCCAGCAGGATCATCCCGGCGCACGTGCCGAAGACCGGGAGCCCGGCGGCGACACGTGCCCGCAGGGGCTCGAGGAGCTCGAAGATCCGGGCGAGCTTGACCATCGTGGTCGACTCCCCGCCCGGGAGGACGAGGCCGTCCACGGCGGCGAGCTCGGCCGGGCGTCGTACGGCGGTCGCGGTCACACCGCACGCGGTGAGGGCACGCAGGTGCTCGCGCACGTCGCCCTGGAGCGCGAGGACGCCGATCGTCTGGGTCACGAGYGAGGATCCTACGGACCGTGTGGTGCGCCCCGGCCGCGCTGTGCCGGTCAGCGGCTACCCGACGGGGACGCAGCTCGCGCCACTGCCGTTGCCGCTGTAGCGGAAGTGGTTGGACTCCGACTCGAGCCCGCCGGTGATCGCGACGACCCAGATCTCGCCGACGGAGTTGTTGAGGTTGGCGTTGACGGTCGCGGCCGTCCTGGCGGTCCCGGCCACGGGCGCTTCGGAGGTGGGGTTCTGGTGACGGACCTGGAAGCTGGTCGGGTTGGACGACGACGTCCAGGTCAGGGCGGCTCCGCTCCCCTGTCGGTTGCAACCGGTCAGGACCGGCCTCTCGGGGACCGGTGCCGCCGTGGCGACGGAGATCTGCCCGGTGCCGGCGACCGTGTCCGACCAGAAGGCGGTCGTTCCCTCGGGGGCCCGGGCCACCCCCACGCCGACGCCGGCCACGACGGCCAGGACGCCGAGCACCGCGACGCCCTCGGAACGCGCCGGTCGGGCCCGACCTCGCGGACGGACCCACGTCAGGAGGACCACGGCGGCGATCGCGAGGAGGACGCCTCGCCCGACGGGTGCCGTCAGGGCGGCCAGCACCGTGCCGGCGTGCGGCACCGCGACCAGGACCCGATCGGCTGTCGGAACGTCGTAGGGGTCGGCGTCCGGGGTCGGGTTGGCATCGCCCTGGAGCACGAGCCCGGCGGGGTCGAGGGCCACCACGCGGTGGGTGACGCGGGTGCCTCGGGCGTCCCAGACGGAGACGACGTCGCCGACGGCGACCTCGTCGACGGGCACCGAGCGGGCCAGCGCCAGGGAGCCGGTCGGGATCTCGGGGTCCATCGAGCCCGAGGTGAGGACGAGCGGGGTGACGCTCGCGACGGTGAAGACCAGGGCGGTGACCAGGGACACCGCGCCGAGCGCGGCGGCGACGGTGAGGGCGGCGTTGCCGACCCGCAGGCCGAGGCTTCGCCGCGACGGGGCCGGCGAGATGTCGATCATGCGTTGGGATCCTTCTGGACGGCCTTGAACGTCAGGGTGATGCTCGTCCTGCCACCTGCGGGTGCGTTCGGTCCGAGGTCGGCYTGGACGCACAGGGTCCGGCTCTGGCCTGCGGGCAGCGACTGCGGCGTGCCGACCAGGGTCCCGGCGAACGACGTCGATGACGGCACGACGATCCCCTCGCAGGTCTTGCCGGCACTCGACGTGGTGACGGCCGACGCGGTCGTGACCCGGGCGGTCAGCGCCGCCCCGGTGCCGGTGGGCGCGGTGTCTGCCGTGACGGCGTCGACCGTGTAGGTCATGACCGCGTTGTCGCCGGTGCTGGTGTTGCTCAGGGTGACGACGGCGGCCGTCGAGGTGTTCCGTGCCATGTCCACGACGTCGAGTCCCAGGGCGACCTGCTGGTCGCCGCCGTTGACCTTGAGGTCGAAGCTGCCGGCCCGCACGGTCCCCGGCGAGATGACCACGCGTGAGGACCAGTAGGCCATCGTGTTGACCCCGAGCGGGGCCACCAGGACCCCGAGGGCGAGCGCGGCGCGGACCCGCACCGAGCCCAGCACGCGGAACCCGGACGTGTCACGCGGACGCATGAACGGCCCGGCGGGATCGTGGGAGCACGGCACCGATGAACTGGACGCCGGCGTAGCCGAGCAGGAGGGCGGCGACGAGGTAGACGGCCATCTGTCGCTCCTGTCCGCCGACGAGGGTGTTCAGCCGGCCCAGGTGGGGCACGGAGTACCAGCGCTCACCGCGGACCTGGACGGGTCGCACCGCGGCGGCGTCGGGCGTGGTGTTCGCGTCGCCCTGGGTGGTGAAGCGCAGCTCGCCGGTGGCGTCCACGCCGACGGCGGTCACCCGGTGGGTGAYGACCGTCGGCCTGCCCGACTCGAGCTGGTAGGTGATCACCGTGCCGACCGAGACCTCGCTCGGGTCCACGGGCCTGACCACCACGAGGGTTCCCGGAGGCATCCCGGGCTGCATGGAGCCGGTGAGGATCGTGTACGGGGTCGCCCCGCCGAGCCGTGGGATCAGCACGGCTGCGGCGAGGACCGACACCATCACCAGGATGACCAGCCAGGCGAAGGCCTGACCGACCCATCCCAGTACGGCTCTCATCGACTCGGATCCCTTCTGCGGATCAGGCGTTGGGGTTGTTCTGGACGAGCGAGACGGCGATGTCGTTGAGCACCGCGGTGTCGCCCTGCGCGCTGTTCACGTTGACCGCCGGCGAGCCCTGCTCGTTGGTGCCGTACGGGAAGGTGACGGTGAGGGTCGCGGTGACCGTCTTGCCGTTGTCGGCGGAGGTGACCTGCGCCGAGTTGCCGATCGCGGTGGTGCCGAGGGAGTACGCCGCGGCGACCGTCGCGGTCACGTCACCGTTGCCGATGGCGTAGGTCGAGGGCGTGGTCAGCGTGGCCGCCAGGTTGTCACCGGAGCCGCGCACCACGAAGGTGCACTTCTTGGTGACGACGTCGCCCGGCACGAAGCGCACGACGGTGCTGCCGGCACCGGCCTTGCCCGCGGCGTACTTCCACGCCGTGTCGCACGACGGGGCGTCGAGCGACAGGTTGCCGGCCGTCACATCGCCACCCTGGATGGTCTCGGCATCGGTCCAGTAGGCCAGCGAGCCGGCGCCACCGAGGAGCAGGACGGCGGCGGTGGAGGCGGCGAGGGCACCCTTGGTGGTGTTCTTCATGGGGGGATCCTTTGGATTCGATGAGGTCTGCGTGAGGCCCGAGTCCGGAACCTCTTGACAGAACCTTGACCTGTCGCCGCCCGCCCTCGTGCCGATGAGGGCGAGGGGTTCACCCTGCGTGGAGAACTCTTTACTTTCCCGTTGCGCCCATCCCGACCGCTGGTCTGACCACCCCTCGTGTGTAGCCCAGACGTGTCATGCGCGTACGGCGCGGCGCGGCGGCGTACAGCCCACGGACGGTGCGGTGAGGACACACCGAGGGACGACGAAGCCCCGACGCCGTGGGGCGTCGGGGCTCGGTCTCGCCGGAGGAGCGTCGGTCACCAACCGCGCTCGGAGAGCCGGTGCGGCTGCGGGATCTCGTCCACGTTGATGCCGACCATCGCCTCACCGAGCCCGCGGCTCACCTTGGCGACGACGTCGGGGTCGTCGAAGAAGGTCGTGGCCTTGACGATCGCCTCGGCCCGCTGGGCGGGGTTGCCGGCCTTGAAGATGCCCGAGCCGACGAACACGCCCTCGGCACCCAGCTGCATCATCATCGCCGCGTCGGCGGGCGTGGCGATGCCACCGGCGGTGAAGAGCACCACGGGCAGCTTGCCCGTCCCGGCGACCTCCTTGACCAGCTCGTACGGCGCCTGGAGCTCCTTGGCCGCGACGTACAGCTCGTCCTCGGCGAGGCCCGCGAGGCGGCGCAGCTCGGCGCCGATGGTGCGCATGTGCATGACCGCGTTGGACACGTCGCCCGTGCCCGCCTCGCCCTTGGAGCGGATCATCGCGGCGCCCTCGGTGATGCGCCGCAACGCCTCACCGAGGTTGGTGGCACCACACACGAACGGCACGGTGAAGTGCCACTTGTCGATGTGGTTGGCGTAGTCGGCCGGGGTCAGGACCTCGGACTCGTCGATGTAGTCGACACCCAGCGACTGCAGGACCTGCGCCTCGGCGAAGTGGCCGATCCGGGCCTTGGCCATGACCGGGATCGAGACGGACGCGATGATCGAGTCGATCATGTCGGGGTCGCTCATCCTGGACACGCCGCCCTGGGCGCGGATGTCGGCGGGGACCCGCTCGAGGGCCATCACGGCGACGGCGCCGGCATCCTCGGCGATCTTGGCCTGGTCGGCGGTGACGACGTCCATGATGACGCCGCCCTTCAACATCTCGGCCATCCCGCGCTTGACGCGCGAGGTGCCGGTGGTGGGGGTCTGCGGGATCTCGGACATGCCCGAATCGTACGACCGGGCCCGGCGCCTCCCTGCCTCGGGACCGACGCCTGCACGGACCGGTGGGTCAGGCCTGGGCGGGGCCGTCGGGTCGGACCTCGGCCAGGGCCTGCCGGCGGACCAGCAGCACCCGCTGCAGCACCGTCACGGTGCTCGCCACCGCGAGCAGCCACAGCGTCGCCTCGTAGAGGATCGGCAGGTCCAGGACGTCGCCGAAGAACGTGAAGACGAGGATGGCGACCAGCCGGTCGGCCCGCTCGGCGATACCCGTCTTCGCGTTGAAGCCGAGCCCCTCGCCACGGCTGCGCGCGTACGACGTGACCGAGCCCATCACCAGGCAGACCAGTGCGMGGCACAGGTAG
>NZ_JBFUMD010000116.1:0-8962 GCF_054049555.1 Nocardioides sp. P5_C9_2 | reverse complement strand
AGTCGGGGGAGGGGGGCGAGGAGTCGGCACTCTTCGCCGGCGACCTCCTGCGGATGTACTCACGCTTCGCGGAGGCGCGCGGCTGGAGGACCGAGATCCTCGACGCCACCGAGTCCGACCTCGGCGGCTACAAGTCCGTCACCGTCGCGGTCAAGGCCAAAGGCACCCCGGAGCCCGGCGAGGCGCCGTACGGGATGTTGAAGTTCGAGGGCGGGGTGCACCGCGTCCAGCGTGTGCCGGTGACCGAGTCGC
Source organism: Nocardioides sp. P5_C9_2 (assembly GCF_054049555.1). Classification (NCBI taxonomy): domain Bacteria; kingdom Bacillati; phylum Actinomycetota; class Actinomycetes; order Propionibacteriales; family Nocardioidaceae; genus Nocardioides; species Nocardioides sp. P5_C9_2. Next base: position 8,710 of record NZ_JBFUMD010000116.1, on the reverse strand, counting down.
AGGGCCGGGTGCACACCAGCGCCGCCGGCGTGCTCGTCATGCCCGAGGCCGAGACGGTCGACGTCGAGGTCGATGACAACGACCTGCGCATCGACGTCTACCGCAGCAGCGGTCCGGGCGGCCAGAGCGTCAACACCACCGACTCGGCCGTGCGCATCACGCACCTGCCCACCGGCATCGTGGCCAGCTGCCAGAACGAGAAGAGCCAGCTCCAGAACAAGGAGTCCGCGCTGCGCATCCTGCGGGCCCGTCTGCTCGCGGCCGCCCAGGAGGCCGCCGACGCCGAGGCGAGCGAGGCGCGCCGCAGCCAGGTGCGCACCGTGGACCGCTCGGAGCGGATCCGCACCTACAACTACCCGGAGAACCGCATCTCCGACCACCGCACCGGCTACAAGTCCTACAACCTCGACCAGGTGCTCGACGGCGACCTCGGACCCGTCCTCCAGTCGTCCCTCGACGCCGACCTGGCGGCCCGGCTCGAGGCGCTCGAGCAGTGACCCGGGCCCTGCGCCGGGCCGCCGCCGACGTGCTGCGGGAGGCGGGGGTCGCCTCGCCGGAGCGCGACGCCGAGCTGCTGCTCGCCCACGTGCTCGGCGTGTCCCTCGGCCACCTCGTCCTCGTCGAGGACGTGTCGCCCGAGCAGCACGAGCGGTACGACGCGCTGGTCGCCCRGCGGGCGGCGCGCGAACCCCTCCAGCACCTCACCGGCACCGCTGCCTTCCGGTACGTCGAGCTGCTGGTCGGTCCGGGCGTCTTCGTGCCCCGGCCCGAGACCGAGCTCCTCGCCGGCTGGGCCGTCGACGCGACGGCAGGGCTCGCCGCCCCGGTCGTCGTCGACCTCTGCACCGGCTCCGGAGCGATCGCCCGCGCGGTCGCCCACGAGGTCCCGGTCGCCGACGTCCATGCCGTGGAGCTCGACGAGGGCGCCTATGCCTGGGCGGAGCGCAACCTGGCCGGCACCGGTGTCGACCTGCGCCACGGGGACTTCGCCACGGCCTTCGAGGACCTGCTCGGCACGGTCGACGTGGTCGTCTGCAACCCGCCGTACATCCCGCTCGAGGCCTGGGAGTCGGTGGCGGTCGAGGCCCGCGACCACGACCCGCACCTCGCGCTGTTCTCCGGCGACGACGGCCTCGACGCGATCCGGGTCCTGGCCGTGCGCGCGGCCGCTCTGCTGCGCCCGGGTGGAGTGCTCGGGTTCGAGCACGCCGACGTCCAGGGCGAGGCGGCACCGGGTGTCCTGCGGGCCGACGGGCGCTGGGCCGAGGTCGTCGACCACCGCGACCTGGCAGGTCGTCCGCGCTTCACGACGGCGCGACTGGCACGATGAGCCTCGTGAAACGGCTTGCTGTGACGACCGAGGACGAGCGCGAGACGGCGATCGGGGCGGCGGCGACCGCCGTACGACACGGGCTGCTGGTCGTGCTGCCGACCGACACGGTCTACGGCGTCGCGGCCGACGCGTTCGACGCGGACGCCGTCCAGGCTCTGCTCGACGCCAAGGGCCGCGGCCGCGAGATGCCGCCGCCCGTGCTGATCAGCACGGTGACGACCCTCGACGCCCTCGCCGTGGGGGTCCCGGACTACGCCCGCGCGCTCGTCGAGCGGTTCTGGCCCGGTCCGCTGACGATCGTGTGCCGCCAGCAGAGCTCGCTGCAGTGGGACCTGGGCGAGACCCGGGGCACCGTGGCCGTGCGGATGCCCGACCACGAGGTCGCGCTGGCCATCCTGGAGCGCACCGGACCGCTGGCCGTCAGCTCGGCCAACACCACCGGTCACCCGGCGGCCCGCAATGCCGACGAGGCTGCGGAGATGCTCGGTCACGACGTCGAGGTGATCGTCGACGGCGGTCCGGTCGACGGGGGAGAGGCGTCCACCATCGTGGACTGCACCGGTCCGCAGGGACGCGTCCTGCGGCGCGGCGCCCTGTCGCTCGACGAGCTCAACGAGGTCCTCGAGCCGCTCGGCGTCACCGTGACCGACGAGCCCTGATGCGCGAGTACCTCCTCGTCTTCCTGGTGGCCGGCGCGGCCACCTACCTGCTCACCGTCATCGCCCGCGAGATCGCCCTGCGCACCGGCGCCGTCGCCGCGGTCCGCGACCGCGACGTCCACGACGCCCCGATCCCCTACCTCGGGGGACTGGCCATGCTCGGCGGCCTGGTCGCCGCCTACCTGGTCTCTCGCGAGCTGCCGTTCCTCTCCCGCAGCGACGACTTCGTCTTCCGTGACGCCGGCGTGGTGCTCATCGCCGGTGCGCTGATCTGCGCCGTCGGGGTCGTGGACGACGTGTTCGAGATCGACGCGCTCACCAAGCTCGGGGGACAGGTGATCGCCGCCGGGCTCCTGGTGGTGTTCGACGTCCGGTTCTACTACCTCCCGGGCAGCGACGGCTCGCAGTTCCTCCTCGATCCCAACCAGGGGGCGCTGCTGACGGTGATCGTCGTCGTGGCGACCATCAACGCGGTCAACTTCGTCGACGGCCTCGACGGGCTGGCCGCCGGGGTCGTCTGCATCGGGGCGCTGGCCTTCTTCGTCTTCTGCTACGTCCTCACCGCCCAGAAGGACCTCACCCTCGCGACCACCGGCGCCCTGCTGAGCGCTGCCCTGGCCGGGGCCTGCGCGGGCTTCCTGCCGCACAACTTCCACCCGGCCCGGCTCTTCATGGGCGACTCCGGGTCGATGCTCATCGGACTCGTCCTGTCCGCCAGCGCCCTGACCCTCACCGGCCAGTTCGCGGGCACCGACATCTCGTCGGAGGGCAACAGCATCTTCGTCGCCGTGCTCCCGGTGCTGCTCCCGGTCTCCCTGCTCATGGTGCCGGTCGCCGACCTGGTGCTCGCCGTCGTACGCCGCACCCGTGCCGGTCGCTCGCCGTTCGCGCCCGACAAGCAGCACCTGCACCACCGTCTGCTCGAGATCGGTCACTCCCAGCGCCGTGCCGTCCTCATCATGTGGCTGTGGGCCGGGCTGGTGTCCTGCGGGGCGGTGCTGACCAGCCTCTACAGCGGGCCGTGGATGTGGGTCGGGCTCGGCGCGATGACCGCGCTCACGGTCGCCCTCACGTTCCTGGTGCCGGTTCTCAAGAAGCCCGGCCAGCCGGAGGAGGAACCCCTCGGTTCGAAGCCCACCGGGACTTTGTGATAGTTTTCACGAGCGGCGGAAGAGCACACCGCCGCCCCGTGTCACCGTTGATCGAACACCCTCCACAGGACGGCCGCCACCATGACGACCGAGTCGAAGCAGGACACCCGCCGCGGTGCATCCCCGCTCCTCGGTGCCGCGACTGCCGGACTGGTCCTGGTCGTCCTGCTCGTCGTCCTCGCCGGTCTGCTCGACGGTTCCGCCGGCGCCCTCGGCGCTGCTGCCGGGGGAGTGCTGGCCCTCGCCGTCTTCGCGACCGGGACCGCCGTCGTGCAGACGGTGGCGCAGGTCATGCCGGCCGCATCGCTCCTCGTGGCGCTGATGACCTACATCCTCCAGGTCGTGCTGATGGGCGCGGTCGCGGTGGCTCTCTCGGGTTCCGGACTCGTCGGTGAGGATCTCTCCCGCGGCTGGTTCGCGGGGGCGATCATCGCGGTGACCGCGACCTGGATGGTGGCCCAGGTGTGGCTCGTCGGAAGGCAGCGCATCCCCGTCTACGACCTGTCCGCAGGCGCTCGGCCCGGGGGTGAGCGATGAACCCGTCGACTGCTAGGGTTCGGTCCGCGATGGCTCGAGAGAATCCCCCGCCTGCCGGACCCGACGACTCTCCCAAGGGCGACCCCTGGCATGCCTTCGGCTACATCGTCTCGGGGGTCGCTGTCTACGGACTCATCGGCTGGTTGCTTGATCGGTGGCTCGGGACGACGTTCCTCGTTGCGATCGGGATCCTCGTCGGAGCCGGGTTCGGGATCTACATGACGTACGCACGATTCAACAAGGCAAGCCAGTAGGAGATTTGGTGACCACCACGTTCGGCATCGCCATGGAGGCGTCCGGGGACGAGTTCCTCGCGCCTGGACCCAACAGCTTCGACTTCAGCGACGTCCCGCTCTTCCACCTGGGGGAGTACGCCGTGACCAAGCCGCTCGTCCAGCTGGTGCTGGGCGCGCTGATCGTCTTCGCCTTCTTCTACGCCGCCACCCGCCGCGTGTCCCTCGTGCCGGGTCGCATGCAGTTCGCCGGTGAGAGCGCCTACGGGATGGTCCGCAACTCCATCGGCCGCGACATCATCGGCAGCCGCGACTTCCAGCGGTTCGTCCCCTACCTGGTGACGCTCTTCTTCTTCATCCTGGTCAACAACGTCTTCGCCTCGATCCCGATGATCCAGTTCCCCACGTTCTCGCGCGCCTCGATGGCCTACGCGCTGGCGGCACTGAGCTGGATCATCTACAACGCGGTCGGCATCAAGAAGCACGGGTTCGTGGGCTACCTCAAGCTGCAGACGGTCCCGACGGGCGTCACCCCCCTGATGTACCCGCTGCTCGTGCCGCTGGAGTTCTTCTCCAACATCCTGGTCCGCCCGGTCACGCTCGCCCTGCGTCTCTTCGCCAACATGTTCGCCGGGCACCTGCTCCTGATCCTCTTCACCACCGGTGGCCTCTACCTCATCCAGCAGGGCGGCATCGGCTACGTGGCCGGCCCGATGGCCTGGGTGCTGGCGATCGCGATCGCCTTCCTCGAGCTGCTGGTGCAGTTCCTGCAGGCCTACGTCTTCACCCTGCTCAACGCCATGTACATCTCGGGTGCCCTCGCCGACGAGCACTGATCTCCATCGAGCTCTGGGCTCCGACCAGCGCTGCACCCGAGTAGCACGACATCATCTCCCCAGTAAGAAACAACCGAAAGGAAACTGCCGTGGACGGCACTCTCAACGGCTCGGTCAACATGATCGGCTACGGCCTGGCGGCCATCGGCCCCGGTATCGGCATCGGCCTGATCTTCGCGGCCTACATCTCCGGCGTGGCGCGTCAGCCCGAGGCGCAGGGTCGCCTCCAGTCGATCGCGATCCTGGGCTTCGCGCTCGCCGAGGCGCTCGCCATCATCGGTATCGCGCTCGCGTTCGTCCTCAGCTGACGCCCACCGCACGCACTGACGAAGGACTGCCATGCAGAATCTGATCATCCTCGCGGCGGGGGAGACCGAGGGCGGCCACGCCCCGGAGAACCCGCTCGGCTTCGTGCCCGTCGAGTTCGCCACGTCGCTGGTGGTCTTCGGACTGCTTCTGTTCGCGATCTGGAAGTTCGTGGTTCCTCGCTTCGAGGCGACCTTCGCCGAGCGGACCGAGGCGATCGAGGGCGGCCTGAGCGCGGCCGAGACCAAGCAGGCAGAGGCCGACGCCAAGCTCGCCGAGCTGGAGAAGCAGCTCGCCGACGCCCGGCACGAGGCCGCTCGCATCCGCGAGGAGGCCCGCGAGCAGGGTGCCCAGATCGTCGCTGAGATGCGCGAGCAGGCGCAGGCCGAGTCGACGCGCATCGTGGAGCACGGCAAGACCCAGATCGAGGCGGAGCGCCAGCAGGCGGTCACCTCGCTGCGGGCCGAGGTCGGCGCCCTGGCGACGACTCTCGCCGGTCGCATCGTCGGCGAGAGCCTGGACGACGAGGCTCGCCAGAGCCGGGTCGTCGAGCGCTTCCTCGCCGACCTCGAGACCGACGGCTCGACCAGCGCCGGGAGCGGGGTCAACTGATGGCCGGCGCCATGCGTGGAGCTTCCGCGGACGCTCTCGCAGCCCTCACCAGCGATCTGGAGAGCAGGCTGCGGAGCGGCGCGGACGCGAGCCGCATCGGTGACGACCTGTTCACGGTCTCGTCGGTGCTGCGCGCGGAGGCGGCGCTGCGGCGGGTGGCGACGGACGCGTCCGTCGACGCCGCGGCCAAGGCGGGCCTCGTCGGCCAGATCTTCGGCGGTCGGGTCGACCAGAACACCCTCGACCTGCTCGGCTCCGCCGTGGGTCGTCGGTGGACGGTCTCGCGGGACCTGGCCGACGCGCTCGAGCACCTCGGCGAGGTGGCCGTGGTGCGCTCGGCCGGCGACGACTCGGGCCGACTGGCCGACGAGCTGTTCGAGTACGGCCAGACGGTCAACGACAACCCGAGCCTGCGTGACGCCCTGTCGGACCCCTCGCGGTCGCAGCACGACAAGGCGGGCCTGGTGCGGTCGCTCCTCGGCGGGAGGGCGCTCCCGGCGACGGTGACGCTGGCTCAGCAGGCGCTGACCGGCAGCTACCGGACCGTGGCGGCCGCCCTGACGACGTACCAGCAGGTGGCCGCGTCCGTCCACGACGAGCGTGTCGCCACCGTCCGCGTGGCGCACCCGCTCTCCGACGCCGACCGCCAGCGCCTCTCCGACGCGCTGGCCCGGCAGTACGACCGCCGTATCCACCTGAACGTGGTGGTGGACCCCGGTGTCATCGGCGGCATCAAGGTCGAGGTCGGTGACGACGTCATCGACGGCACCGTCGCCAACCGCCTCGACGAGGCCCGGCGCTCGCTCGCCGGCTGATGGGTCCGATCCCCATCCCGCACCACCACCCCAGCACTTTTCGAGCACTCGAGAGTAAGGAAGACAGATGACGGAGCTTTCGATCCGTCCGGACGAGATCCGGGACGCGCTGCAGCGCTTCGTGTCCGACTACAAGCCTGAGTCGGCCAGCAAGGAAGAGGTCGGCACCGTCGCCGAGGCAGCGGACGGTATCGCCCGCGTCAGCGGCCTGCCCTCCGTGATGGCCAACGAGCTGCTCGAGTTCGAGGACGGCACGCTGGGCATCGCGCTCAACCTCGACACGCGCGAGATCGGCGTCGTGGTCCTGGGCGACTTCGACAAGATCGAGGAGGGCCAGACCGTGCGTCGCACGGGCGAGATCCTCTCGGTCCCCGTGGGCGAGGGCTACCTCGGCCGTGTGGTCGACCCGCTCGGCACCCCGATCGACGGCCTCGGTGAGATCGAGTCGCACGAGCGTCGTGCCCTCGAGCTCCAGGCTCCCGGCGTGATGGTGCGCAAGTCGGTGCACGAGCCCCTGGCTACCGGCATCAAGGCGATCGACGCCCTGACGCCCATCGGCCGTGGCCAGCGTCAGCTCATCATCGGTGACCGCGCGACCGGCAAGACCACGATCGCGATCGACACGATCATCAACCAGAAGGCCAACTGGGAGTCCGGTGACCCGGACAAGCAGGTGCGCTGCATCTACGTCGCGATCGGCCAGAAGGGCTCGACCATCGCCTCCGTGCGTGGCGCCCTCGAGGAGGCCGGCGCGCTGGAGTACACGACCATCGTGGCCTCCCCGGCGTCCGACTCGGCCGGCTTCAAGTACCTCGCCCCCTACACCGGCTCGGCCATCGGCCAGCACTGGATGTACGACGGCAAGCACGTCCTGATCGTCTTCGACGACCTGACCAAGCAGGCCGAGGCCTACCGCGCCGTGTCGCTGCTGCYGCGCCGCCCRCCGGGTCGCGAGGCCTACCCGGGTGACGTGTTCTACCTGCACAGCCGCCTCCTCGAGCGGTGCGCCAAGCTCTCCGACGAGATGGGCAAGGGCTCGATGACCGGCCTGCCGATCATCGAGACCAAGGCCAACGACGTCTCGGCGTTCATCCCTACCAACGTCATCTCGATCACCGACGGCCAGATCTTCCTGCAGTCGGACCTGTTCGCGGCCAACCAGCGCCCCGCCATCGACGTGGGTGTCTCGGTCTCGCGGGTGGGTGGCTCGGCCATGACCAAGGCGATGAAGGCCGTCACCGGGTCGCTCAAGGTCGACCTGGCGCAGTTCCGCGCCATGGAGGCCTTCGCCATGTTCGCCTCGGACCTCGACGCGGCCTCGCGCCAGCAGCTGGACCGCGGCCAGCGCCTGATGGCGCTGCTCAAGCAGCCGCAGTACTCGCCGTACCCCGTCGAGGAGATGACCGTGTCCCTGTGGACCGGCACCTCGGGCCGCCTGGACAAGGTGCCCACCGACGACGTGCTCCGCTTCGAGAACGAGTTCCTGGACTACCTGCGTCGCAGCCACGAGGGGATCCTCGCCGGCATCCGCGAGTCGCAGAAGTTCGAGGACTCGACCGAGTCCGAGCTCGAGAAGGCGTACGACTCCTTCCTCGACCAGTTCGAGACCTCGGACGGCCAGAGCATCAAGGCCGGCCACGAGGAGCACGTCGCCCTCGAGGACGAGGACGTCGAGCAGGAGCAGATCGTCAAGCAGAAGCGGGGCTGACCATGGCTCTCTCGGTACGTGAGTACCGCGCGCGGATCAAGTCGACGGAGTCGATGAAGAAGATCACGCGTGCCATGGAGCTCATTGCCGCGTCCCGCATCATCAAGGCGCAGCAGCGGGCCCAGTCGGCCGCGCCGTACGCCCGTGAGCTCACGCGTGCGGTCTCGGCCGTCGCGACCTTCTCCAACGTCGACCACGCGCTGACGGTGGAGCCCGAGAACCCCACGAAGGCGGCGGTCCTGATCGTCACCTCCGACCGGGGTCTCGCGGGTGCCTACTCCTCGAACGTCCTCAAGGAGGCCGAGCGCCTCATCGAGAAGCTCAAGGAGGAGGGCAAGGAGGTCGACGTCTACGTCTCCGGACGCAAGGGCGAGGCCTACTTCAAGTTCCGGCAGCGCCCCGTGGTGCAGTCGTGGACCGGCTTCTCCGACCAGCCGACGTACGACGTCGCGCAGGACATCGGTGCCACGCTGATCTCGGCGTTCCTCAACGAGACCGGCGGGGAGGCCCAGGAGGGCAT
>NZ_JBFUMD010000115.1:0-9021 GCF_054049555.1 Nocardioides sp. P5_C9_2 | reverse complement strand
GGACGAGGCCGAGGGCCTCGTCGAGACGGCTCGTGTCGGCCCCGCCGCCCTGGGCGACGTCGTCCTTGCCGCCGCCGCGACCGCCGATGAGGCCACCGACGGTGCGGACCAGCTCGTTGGCGCTGACGCCGCGCTCGCGGCCGGCGTCGTTGACCGCGGCCACGAGGGCGACCTTGCCGTCGACGACCCCGGCGACCACGACGGCACCCGCGCGGTCCAGCTTGCCGCGCACGTCGAGGGCCAGGGTGCGGACGTCGCCGCCGCCGATGCCCTCGGCCCGGTGCACGACCACGGCGACCCCGTCGACGTCGACCGCCTGCGCGGCCAGCTGGCCGCCCCCGGCGAGCAGCTGGGACGTGCGGGCCCGGTCGAGCTCCTTCTCGGCGGCCCGGAGCCGCTCGGTGAGGTCCTGGACCCGGCCGACGAGGTCGTCGGGCTGGGTCTTGAGCAGGCCGGTCAGCCGGGCGACCACGTCGCGCTCCCGGGCCAGGTAGCCGAAGCCCTCCACGCCGGTCAGCGCCTCGATGCGGCGGTTGCCGGAGCCGACGCTGGCCTCGCCGGTCACCACCACGGTGCCGATCTGGGACGCGTGCTCGACATGGGTGCCGCCGCAGAGCTCACGCGACCACGGGCCGCCGATCTCGACGACACGCACCTTGGTGTTGTCGTAGGTCTCCCCGAAGAGCGCGATCGCGCCCCACTCCTTGGCCTGCTCCAGGGTCATGTACTGCCAGCCCACGGGCAGGTCGGCCCGCAGCGCCTGCTGGGACACCAGCTCGATGTCGCGGACCTGCTCCGGCTTCAGCGCCTGCGTCCAGCCGAAGTCGAGGCGCAGGTAGCCGGGTCGGTTGTACGAGCCGGCCTGCAGGGCCGTGGGACCGAGCACCTCGCGCAGCGCGGCGTGCACCACGTGGGTGCCCGAGTGCGCCTGACGGGCACCCGTGCGCCACTCGGGGTCCACCCGGGCGTGCAGCAGGGCGTCGGCGCCGAGCTCGCCCTCGAGCACGCGCACCTGGTGGACGACGAGGCCGCGCACGGGCCGCTGGACGTCGAGCACCTCGAGCCGCCCGCCGTCGAAGTCGATCGTGCCTGCGTCGGCCACCTGGCCGCCGGACTCGGCGTAGAACGGGGTGCGGTCCAGGACCACCTCGCCCACCTCGCCCTGGGCCAGCGACCGGACGCTCGCGGCGCCGCTGAGCAGCGCCAGCGCACGCGACTCGGTCTCCAGGGTCTCGTAGGCCAGCCACTCGGTGGGACCGTGCGCGTCGAGGATCCCGCGGTAGAGCCCGGTGTCGGTGTGCCCGCCCTTCTTGGCGCGGGCGTCGGCCTTGGCCCGCTCGCGCTGCTCGGTCATCAGGCCCCGGAAGCCCGGCTCGTCGACGACCAGCCCCTGCTCGGCCGCCATCTCCAGGGTCAGGTCGATCGGGAAGCCGAAGGTGTCGTGCAGGGCGAAGGCCCGCTCACCCGACAGGGTCGTGCCGCCGGCCTTCTTCACCTCGCCGGCCGCGAGGTCGAAGATCTGGGTGCCGGCCTGGAGGGTCTTGCGGAACGTCTCCTCCTCGCCGTACGCCACGCGGGCGATGCGCTCCCAGTCCCGCGCCAGGTCGGTGTAGGTCTCGGCCATCTTGTCCCGGCTGACCGGCATCAGCTCCGGCAGCGCCGGGTCGTCGTAGCCGAGGAGGCGCATCGAGCGCACGGCGCGGCGCAGCAGGCGGCGCAGGACGTAGCCGCGGCCCTCGTTGCCCGGGGTCACCCCGTCGCCGATGAGCATCATCGAGGAGCGCACGTGGTCGGCGACGACGCGGAAGCGCACGTCGTCCTGGTGGTCGGCCCCGTAGCGGCGACCGCTCAGCTCCATGGCCCGCTCGATGACCGGGAACATCACGTCGATCTCGTACATGTTCTGCTTGCCCTGGAGCAGGAAGGCGACGCGGTCCAGGCCCATGCCGGTGTCGATGTTCTTCTTGGGCAGCGAGCCCGCGATGTCGAAGTCCTCCTTGGACCGCACGGCGCTCAGCTCGTCCTGCATGAAGACGAGGTTCCAGAACTCCAGCAGCCGGTCCTCGAGCGGCACCGGCATGTCGGGGCCGAGGGTCGTCGGGTCGAAGTCGGGACCCCACTCGGGGCCGCGGTCGTAGAGGATCTCCGAGCAGGGGCCGCCCGGACCGGGGACGCCCATCGACCAGTAGTTCTCCTTGCGGCCCAGCCGCACGATGCGCTCGTCGGGCAGTCCGGTGATCCGGCGCCAGAGGGCGATGGCCTCGTCGTCGCCGACCAGCACCGAGGGGTAGAGCCGCGACTCGTCGAGCCCGAATCCGCCGTCGGCGACCGGCTTGGTGATCAGCTCCCACGCCAGCTCGATGGCGCCTTCCTTGAAGTAGTCGCCGAAGGAGAAGTTGCCGCACATCTCGAAGAACGTGCCGTGCCGCGTCGTCTTGCCGACGTCCTCGATGTCGGGCGTGCGCACACACTTCTGGACGCTCGTCGCCCGCGCGTACGGCGGAGTCTCCTGGCCGAGGAAGTAGGGCTTGAAGGGCACCATGCCGGCCGGCACGAACAACAGGTTCGGGTCGTCGGCCAGCAGGCTCGCTGACGGGACAGGCGTGTGAGCGCCCCACCTCGACCCCGCCTCGAAGTGCGAGACGAAGCGGCGGCGKATCTCGGACGTGTCCATCAGGAGGGTTCCTCTGTGTCGGTGGTGCTGTCGGTGGGCGCGGTGCGTGCCCTCGCATCCAGCTCGGGGATGCCATGAGGGACCAGGCCGAGGCGTTCGCGCAACTCGGTTTCCTTCTCGACCTGTCCCGCGGCGACCTCCTCGCGGAACATCCGTGCCCCCACGGCCAGACCGCTGAGACGGTCCCGCAGCCCGTCCGCGGTGAGGGACTCGGCCACCCTGCGGGCGCGGGTCAGGGCGTAGGCACCCGCTCCCGCTCCGGCGACGAACCAGAACGTCCTGGCCATCAGGCAGCGTCCCCCTCGTCGCGTGCCTCGGCCATCCGTGCCCGCTCCCTGGCCTGCATGTCGCGCAGAGCGGTCTTGAGGTCGGTACGCCGCTGCTTGCGCGAGCGCTTGACCTCGCGCCCGACCTCGAAGCGGATCCGGTTGCGCGTTGCCGGCGACAGGGCGCGGCGCAGCCCGTGGGCCAGTCCGGCCGCCTTGATCACGCCCTCGCGGGCCACGATGTCGGCGAAGACCGCCCGGTCGATGTGACCCTGCACCGGGACGTCGGCGCCGTCGTGGCCGGCCTCGTCGCGGTCGCCGTCGACCTCGCCCTCGCCGACCCCGGTGATGACGTACGACGCCGGCGGCTGCACGAGGTGGGACCCGCGGTCCCGCGAGGCGACGAGCTCGGCCTCGAGCGCGTCGACGCGGTCGGCCAGGACGCCCTGCCGGCGCCCGTAGCGGCGTACGGCGACGGCCAGCGCGAGCACGACGACCAGCAGGAGCGCCGTCAGGGCGCCTCCTGCTGCCAGCCAGATCTGCTCGGAGCTCACCGGGCGACCCTATCGTCCGCGCACGAGGCGACGGATCCGCTCCCACCGCTCCCTGACCGCGGCCTCCGCGCCCAGCGCCGTGGGGCGGTAGTACGTCGCGTCCTCGACGACCTCGGGGGCGTACTGCTGCTCGGCCACGCCGAACGGCTCGTCGTGGGGATAGACGTACGTCGACCCGTGGCCGATCTTCTTGGCGCCCGCGTAGTGGGCGTCCCTCAGGTGCGAGGGGACCTGGCCGATCCGTCCGGCCCGTACGTCGGCGCTGGCCGCGTCGATCGCCAGGGTCACCGCGTTGGACTTGGGGGCGACCGCCAGGGCGATGGTGGCCTGGGCCAGGTTGAGCCGCGCCTCGGGCATCCCGATCAGCTGCACCGCCTGGGCGGCCGCCACGGCCGTGGTCAGCGCGGTCGGGTCGGCCAGCCCGATGTCCTCGCTGGCCGAGATGACCAGCCGCCGGGCGATGAAGCGCGGGTCCTCGCCGGCCTCCATCATCCGGGCCAGGTAGTGCAGGGCGGCGTCGGCGTCGGAGCCACGGATCGACTTGATGAAGGCACTGATGACGTCGTAGTGCTGGTCGCCCTGGCGGTCGTAGCGCACCGCCGCCTGGTCGACGGCCGTCTCCGCCGTCGGCAGGTCGATGTGCGTCTCCGCGGCGGCGCCGGCCGCGGCCTCCAGGTAGGTGAGCACTCGGCGGGCGTCTCCCCCGGCGAGCCGGACCAGGTGCGCCCTGGCGTCGTCGTCCAGGGTGAAGGCCCCGTCCAGCCCACGCTCGTCGGCCAGGGCGTGCTCGACCACCTCGGACACGTCGTCGTCGGTGAGCGACTCCAGCCGAAGCAGCAGGCTGCGCGAGAGCAGCGGGGAGATGACGGAGAAGAAGGGGTTCTCCGTGGTCGCCGCCACCAGGGTCACCCACCGGTTCTCCACGCCGGGCAGGAGGGCGTCCTGCTGGGCCTTGCTGAAGCGGTGCACCTCGTCGACGAAGAGCACCGTCTCCTGACCACCCCGGGCCAGCTCGGCGCGTGCGCCGTCGATGGCGGCACGGACGTCCTTGACGCCGGCGGCGACCGCCGACACCTCGACGAAGCGCCGCTGCGTCTGCTGGCTGACGATGGAGGCGATGGTGGTCTTGCCCGTCCCCGGCGGACCCCACAGCAGCAGCGACATCGAGCGGTCGCCCTCGATGAGCTGACGCAGCGGCGAGCCGGGGGACCTCAGCTGGGACTGGCCGACGAGCTCGTCGAGGGTGCGCGGACGCATCCGCACCGCGAGCGGTGCCGAGGCGTGCAGCGCGTTGTCGGGCCCGGCGCCCGCGAGCGATCCCGTGCCCGCAGGCGGCCGACCGGAGCCGGGCACGTCGAAGAGTCCGTCCACGCCCGTGACAGTAATCCGCGTAACGAACGGTTCACGATCGGGGACCCTTTTGGTCTCGCCGGGTTCCGGGCCCGGTGCTCGGCCCCTTAATGGAGGCAGAGGTGCGACGCCGCTCGGGACGCCGGCACGCCGTCCGTCTCTTCTCACCGGAGGTCCGCTCATGAAGCGCACACCGAAGTGGCTCACCCTCGTTCCCGCCGTCCTGCTGCTGGCCGTGGCCGGCTGCTCGGGTGGTGACGGCGACGGGGACGGCTCGTCCACGAGCGCACCCGGAGACCAGTCCGCCGGTGGCTCGTTCAGCCTCAACAGCAGCGAGCCCCAGGCGTTCGCCCCGACCAGCAACTGCTACTCCTCCGACTGCAGCCAGATCATCAACCTGGTGTGGACCGGCCTGCTGAAGGTGGACCCGGAGACGTCCGAGCAGCAGCTCCAGATGGCCGAGTCGATCGAGTCGAAGGACGGCCAGCACTGGACGATCAAGCTCAAGGACGGCTTCACCTTCCAGAACGGCGAGCCGGTGGACGCCGCGTCCTTCCTCCGGGCGTGGAACTACGCGGCGTACGGCCCCAATGCGACCCAGCTCGGCTTCTTCCTCGCCCGGGTCGAGGGCTACGACGACCTCCAGGGGGACAACCCGAAGGCCACGGAGCTGTCGGGCATCACGGCGCCCGACGACCTGACCATCAAGATCACTCTGACCGAACCCTTCTCGCAGCTGCCGCTCGTGCTGAGCTTCACCCCCATCGGCGTGCCGATGGCGCAGGCGTGCCTGGACGACATCAAGGCGTGCAACGAGAAGCCGATCGGCAACGGTCCCTACGAGTTCGCCGAGCCCTGGCAGCACAACGACTCCATCACGCTGAAGACGTACGCCGACTACACCGACGACGCGACCGCCGGCCTTGCCGACGAGATCGTCTTCAAGATCTACGCCGACCTCAAGACCGCGTACCGGGACTTCCAGGCGGGCAACCTCGACATCGTGACGCCGGATCCCTCGCAGACCTCGCAGGCCCGCACGGCCTACCCCGACCAGATCCTCGAGGTCGACAACGGGGCGTACGTCTACATGGGCTTCCCGCTCTACGAGAAGAACTTCCAGGACGTCCGCATCCGCCGGGCACTGTCGTTGGCTGTCGACCGGCAGGCCATCATCGACCGCGTCCTGGACGGTCGGTTCACCCCGGCGACCGACGTGATCTCCCCCTTCGTGCCGGGCAGCCGCGACGACGCCTGCACGACCTGCGTCTACGACCCCGAGGAGGCCAAGAAGCTCTGGGACGAGGCCGGGGGGATCCCGGGCAACACGATGAACATCTGGTTCAACAACGACGGTGGGCACGAGGACTGGGTGCAGGCGATGGCCCAGGGGTGGCAGAGCGTCCTCGGCCTGGACTACGAGTTCAAGTCGCAGCCGTTCACCCCGTACCAGGCGGCGCTCGACACGCGCAGCACCGTGGACGGCCCCTACCGCCTCTCGTGGATCCCGGACTACGCGTCCCCGCAGAACTACCTCGATCCGCTCTACGGCCTGGGCAGCACCAACTATGGCGACTGGAAGGGCCCGGAGCACGACAAGTTCCTCCAGCTGCTGGCCGAGGGCGACGCTGCGGCCACGGTGGACGAGGGGCTGCCGTCCTACCAGGCGGCCGCGGACGTGGTGCTCGACTACCAGGTCAACATCCCACTGTGGTTCGGCAAGACGTTCATCGTCTTCAGCACGAACGTCGAGAACGTCAAGTACAGCCCCACCGACCAGCTGTTGCTCTCCGGGGTGAGTGTCACTCGGTGAGTGTGATGCCGGGTGCGGACCGGGTCGTGCAGTCCGCACCCGTCGTCGTCTCCCGTTCAGCCACCTGCACAGGAAGGGATGGGCGATGGGCCAGTACGCCGTACGTCGGCTGATCCAGTTCATCCCGGTGATGATCGGGACGCTGTTCCTGCTGCACTACCTGACGACGTTGTCCTTCCAGATCAACGGCAACCCCGTGCGCGCGCTCTTCGGGGACCGTCAACCACCACCGGAGACCATCGCGGCCCTGACCCGGGCCTTCGGCCTGGACGACCCCTGCCTCGACCAGCCGGGGAACCCGTGCGTCGGCATGTTCGTCGACCGGATCGGGGGCTACTTCCGCGGTGACTTCGGCGTCGACTTCAACCAGCAGCCGGTCACGGACCTGATCAGGCGAACCGTGGCCATCACGCTGCGCCTCACGTTCCTGGCGATCGTCTTCGAGGCGGTGGTCGGCATCCTCGCCGGTGTCCTCGCCGGTCTCCGCAAGGACCGCTTCGCCGACAACTTCGTCCGGATCGGGAGCGTGCTGGCGATCTCGGTCCCGATCTTCGTCCTCGGGGTGCTGGCGCAGATCTTCTTCGGCCTGTACATCGGCAACTGGGTGCGGGATCGCGGTGCGCCCGGTTGGGTGCAGGCGATCTTCTCCATCTCCTACCAGGCCGACTACCCGTGGGCGAGCCTGGTCGTCCCGGCCATGGTCCTCGGCGCCACGACCCTCGGGATCGTCGCCCGGATGACCCGCACCGGCCTCATCGAGTCCATGCGGTCCGACTACGTCCGGACCGCCAAGGCCAAGGGGCTCAAGCCCCGACGGGTGGTCGGCATCCACGCCCTGCGCAACTGCCTGATCCCGGTCGTCACCCTGATCGGCATCGACATCGGGGGGTTGATGGGAGGCGCGCTGGTCACCGAGGGCATCTTCAACATCCCGGGCGTCGGCGGCCTGGTCTTCCGCTCGGTGCGCAACGGGGAGACGCCGATCATCATGGCCGTCGTCCCACTGCTCGTCCTCGTGTACCTGGTCGCGTCCCTGCTGGTCGACCTGCTCTACGCCGTGCTCGACCCGAGGATCCGCTATGAGTGACGTCCCCACCCCCGATGCGCCGGGCCTGCTCATCCCGGGGTCTCCGCACGACCCCGCCCCTCCGGGCTCTCCCGACGCTCCGGGCACGGCCGTCGCGTCCGGGAGCATCTGGCGCGACGCGGGTCACCAGCTGGTGCGCAACCCGATCTTCGTCGTCTGCTCAGTGGTGGTGCTGCTCGTCATCTCGTGGGCGGCCTTCCCGACGCTGTGGACGGACCTCGGCAAGCTCGAGTGCGACATCAACGTCAACCGCACGCCCCCGTCGTGGTTCCCCGGCACCCCGCCCCCCGGCTACGACACGGACCTGGAGGGCCATCCGCTCGGCACGACGACACTGGGGTGCGACATGTACTCCCAGATCATCTGGGGAGCGCGTCCCTCCATCGTGGTGGCCGTCGTGGTGACCGCGCTGACGGCACTGGTGGGCACGACCCTCGGCCTGGTGGCCGGCTACTACGGCGGCCGGACCGACACCATCATCTCCCGCATCACCGACGTCTTCCTGGGGCTGCCCTTCCTGCTGGGTGCGGTGATCTTCCTGGCCCTGCTGCAGTCGCAGAGCATCTGGGCGGTCATCCTGGTCCTCGTGGTGCTGGGCTGGACCCAGATGACCCGCATCGTGCGCGGCACCACGCTCAGCCTGCGCGACCAGGACTTCGTCGAGGCCGCGCGCGCGATGGGAGCCACGAACCGCCGGATCATCCTGCGGCACATCCTGCCCAACGCACTCGCGCCGATCATCGTGCTGTGCACCATCTACGTCGGGTCCTTCATCGCCGCCGAGGCCACCCTCACCTTCCTCGGGGTCGGGCTCAAGCCACCCGAGGTGTCGTGGGGCATCACCATCGCGCAGGGCCAGGACTACGCGGTGGCGGGCTTCCCGCACCTGCTGGTGTTCCCGTGCACCGTGCTGATCGTCACCGTGCTCAGCTTCATCCTCATGGGTGACGCGCTGCGCGACGCCCTCGACCCGAAGGGCCGCTGATGTCCGACTCCGACGTCCTGCAGGCCGGCGACCCGGCCCGGGAGCGAAAGGGCAGCAAGACCATCGCCTCGCTGCACTTCGACGAGACCGCGCCACTGCTCGACGTCCAGGACCTGCAGGTCGAGTTCCACACCCACGAGGGGGTCGCCCACGCGGTCAACGGCGTCAGCTTCACGCTGGAGGCCGGGCGGACCCTGGGCATCCTGGGAGAGTCCGGGTGCGGCAAGTCCGTCACGGCGCAGGCGATCATGGGGATCCTCGACACCCCTCCCGCCCGCATCGCGGGCGGACG
>NZ_JBFUMD010000114.1:0-9042 GCF_054049555.1 Nocardioides sp. P5_C9_2 | reverse complement strand
CGGTCCTCCCGTCGCAGACGGCGAAGAGCGAGACCTCGGGGCCGTCGAGGAACTCCTCGACCACCACCCGCTCGCAGGCCGCGGCGTGCGCCAGGGCAGCGTCGCGGTCGGTGGTCACCACGACGCCCTTGCCGGCGGCGAGGCCGTCCTCCTTCACGACGTACGGCGCGCCCAGCGCGTCGAGGGCGGCCGCCGCCTCCTCGGGAGTGGTGCACACGAACGAACGGGCCGTCGGCACCCCGGCCGCGGCCATCACGTCCTTGCTGAAGGCCTTGGAGCCCTCGAGCCGGGCCGCCTCGCGCGACGGCCCGTAGACCGCGATGCCGGCGGCGCGGACCGCGTCGGCCACCCCGGCCACCAGCGGCGCCTCGGGGCCGACGACGACGAGGTCGACGCCCAGGCCGGTGGCCAGCGCGGCGACGGCGGCCCCGTCCATCGGGTCCACGTCGTGCAGGGTCGCGCCCTCGCCGATGCCCGGGTTGCCCGGCGCCACGTGCACCTCGGCGTCGGGGTCGCGGGCCAGGGAGAGGGCCAGCGCGTGCTCGCGACCGCCGGTGCCGATGACGAGGGACTTCACGGGCGACCACCCTATCGGCGCGCGGCTCACCCGCTTGTAACGCGCCGTCAGGCGGGCTCCACACCCCACCGGTGGGGTGTGAGCCCCGCGTAACAGCGCGTTACAGCTGGCGCGCGGGCGGGCCCGCGGGCGTTCCCAGCCCCGACCGGCACCCAGTCCCTCCACAGATCGCCAGCGTCGGCCCGCACCACCGTCCATCCGCGCCGAGCATCGGCGCATGGACCTCCAGAGCTACGGACCGGCGCTCGCCCAGCACCGCATGCTGACCCACCGACAGGCACTGGCCGCCGGACTGTCACCGGCCGACGTCGCCCGGCTGGTCCGCGAGAGCGCGTGGGTTCGGGTGCGCAAGGGCGTGTACGCCGACCACGACTGGTGGCAGTCCCTCGACGCCTACCGTGCCCAGCCCGTGGCCCGCATCCACGCGGCCGCCCTGGTCATCGACACCGACGGCGTCTTCAGCCACGACTCCTCCGCGCTGCTGCTGGACATGGGTGTCCCCGATGCCCGCACCGCCCTGGTGCACCGGACACGGACCCGGGTGCACGGGACCCGCGTCAGGGCTGGCATCAAGCACCACGGAGCGCCGTACCTTCCCGAGCACGCGACGACGGCAGGTGGACGTCCCGTCCTCGGTCCGGCCAGAACCGCCGTCGACCTCGCACGCGAGCACGGTCGGGATGCCGGGGTCGCCGCCTGCGACCAGGCACTGCGGCTCGGGGTCACTCGGGCGGAGCTTGCGGCGGTGGCGGACTTCATGCACTGCTGGCCCGGCAGCCGGGCGATCCGCGCGGCGGTCGACCTCGCGGATGCAGGCTCCGAGAGCTGGCTGGAGTCGCTGGGGCGGATGCTGGTCACCGACCTCGGCGTCGGTCGACCGGAGACCCAGTTCGGCCTCACCGACGGGGGCCGCACGGTGTGGTGCGACCTGCGGGTGGGGCGGCACATCTTCGAGGTGGACGGCCGCCAGAAGTACGTCGACGGCGACACTCCGGACCCGGCTGCGCTCTGGAAGGAGAAGAAGCGCCAGGACTTCATCACCGGATTCAAGCTCGGGATGTCGCGCATCACCGCCCACGACTGCGGGGCCGGCCGGGTCGCGGCACTGCGCAGGCTCGCTCGGGAGCGGGCCGACACCGTGGCACGGTTCGGTACCGACATGGCCGACCTCGCGCCGTACATCGTGCGCCGAGCCGACTCCAGCGCCCGCCCGTTGCTGTAACGCTCCGTTACGCATGCCCCGCACCCCACCGGTCGGCCTTGAAGCATCAGTAACGGCGCGTTACAGCCGGATGACGGCGTACGACCCGGTCAGTCGTGGACGGTGAGCGTCTGCTCGCGCCCCGGGCCGACGCCGACGCCCCAGATGCGAGCACCCGAGATGTCCTCCAGCGCCCGCACGTAGGTCTGCGCCTGGGCGGGCAGCTCGGCGAAGGTGCGGCAGCCGGAGATGTCGGAGTTCCAGCCCTCGAAGACCTCGTAGACCGGCGTCGCGTGGTGGAACTCGGTCTGGGTCATCGGCATCTCGTCGACGCGCGTGCCGTCGATCTCGTAGCCGACACAGACCGGGATCTCGTCCCAGGCGCCGAGGATGTCGAGCTTGGTGAGGAAGAACTCGGTGAGGCCGTTGACGCGCGCGGCGTAGCGCGCGACGACGGCGTCGTACCAGCCGCAGCGACGGGTGCGGCCGGTCGAGACGCCGATCTCGCCGCCGAGGCGCTGCAGCTCGAGGCCGTCGTCGTCGAAGAGCTCGGTGGGGAACGGCCCCGACCCGACGCGGGTCGAGTAGGCCTTGATCACGCCGATGACGCGGTCGATGCGGGTGGGCCCGATGCCGGCGCCGGTGCAGACACCGCCGGCGATCGCGTTGGACGAGGTCACGAACGGGTAGGTGCCGTGGTCGACGTCGAGCATCGTGGCCTGGGCGCCCTCGAAGAGGACCGTGCGGCCCTGGTCGAGCGCCTGGTTGAGCAGCAGGGACGTGTCGGCGACCATCGGCCGCAGCCGCTCGGCGTACGAGAGCAGCTCCTCGACGACGGCGTCGGCGTCGACGGCGCGGCGGTTGTAGACCTTGGTGAGCAGGTGGTTGCGGACGTCGAGGGCGGCCTCGACCTTCTGCTGGAGGATGCCCTCGTCGAAGAGGTCGGCGATCCGGATGCCGACGCGGTTGATCTTGTCGGCGTACGCCGGCCCGATCCCGCGGCCGGTCGTGCCGATCTGGTTCTTGCCCAGGAAGCGCTCGGTGACCTTGTCCATCGTGGAGTGGTACGACGCGATGACGTGCGCGTTGGCGCTGACGACCAGGCCACCCATCTCGACGCCGCGCTCGAGGAGCCCGTCGAGCTCGCGGAACAGCGCCTCCGGCGAGACCACGACGCCGTTGGCGATGACGCTCGTGGCGCCGGGGGTGAGGATGCCGCTGGGCAGCAGGTGGGTCGCGTACTTCTCGCCGTTGATGACGATGGTGTGGCCGGCGTTGTGGCCGCCGCTGGTGCGGACCACGAAGTCGATGGTCTCGTTGGTGGCGAGCAGGTCGGTGGCCTTGCCCTTGCCCTCGTCACCCCACTGGGCACCGAGTACGACGATCGCGGGCATCGCAGCCCTCCTCAGATATCCGGCTGTGCCCACGAGACGCGTGGGCCAAAAGAAACAGCCCCGGCACACGTGCACCGGAGCTCTTGCGACATCACGTTACCGCACCCCGGACCCCGCGGGCCGATCATGCCCACCCGTCCGGGACGGGGAGGGTCGACTACTGTCCCAGCCGTGGACCCGATGCTCGTGATCACCAACGCCGAGGCCGGCACCTCCGACCAGGAGACCCTCGACCTCGCCCTCACCATCCTGCGCGAGAAGACGTCGGTCGAGGTGGCCGCCACCTCCAACCCCGGGGAGCTCGACGGCGTCCTGCACCGGGCGGGGTCGCGACGAATCGTGGTCGCCGGCGGCGACGGCAGCCTCCACGCGGTCGTGGCGGCGCTGCACAAGCGCCACGAGCTCGCCGACCGCACCCTGGCCCTGCTCCCGCTGGGCACCGGCAACGACTTCGCCCGCGGCACCGGCATCCCCCTCGCCATCGAGGACGCGGCCCGGCTGGTGCTGGACGGCGAGCCCCGCCCCGTCGACCTCATCGTCGACGAGACCGGCTCCGTGGTGGTCAACAACGTGCACGTCGGCACCGGCGCCCAGGCCAGCCGCAAGGGCCACAAGTGGAAGCAGCGGCTCGGCTCGATCGGCGTCGGCAAGGTCAACATCGGCAAGGCGGGCTACCCCATCGGCGCCATGCTGGCCGCCTTCCACCCGCCGCACCGCCGACTCCGCGTCGAGGTCGACGGCACGGTCGTCAACGACGTCGACCAGCCGCTGCTCATGGTGGCCATCGGCAACGGCGCCAACGTCGGCGGTGGCACGGAGGTCACCCCCGACGCCGATCCAGAGGACGGCCGGCTCGACGTGATGATCAGCCGCGCGATCAGTCCGCGGGCCAAGCTCGGCTACGTCGCCAAGCTGCGCAAGGGCGAGCACCAGGAGCGCGACGACGTCGTGAGCCTGCGCGGCTCGACCGTCTCGGTCACCGGCGAGGAGTTCTGGGTGTCCGCGGACGGCGAGATCTACGGTCCCGAGCGCAGCCGCACGTGGCGCATCGAGCGGGCGGCGTACCGGATGGTCCTGCCCCGCTGACCCCACCCCTCACGGGGACGCGCTGGCCGAGGGCGACACCGCCCCGGTCGTGGTGGACGCCGGGGACGGCGAGGTGCTCGACGTGCTCGTGCTCGGGCTGGTGGACGTGCTCGGCGACGTGGTCGACGACGTCGTGCCCGTGGTGCCGGGGGACGTGGTGGTGCCCGTCGTCGGGGGCGACGTCGTGGTGGAGCTGCCGGTCGGAGCCGGCGGCGTGGACGACGTCGGCGCGGAGGGCGCGGGCGTGGTGGGCGCGGGCGTGGTGGGCGCGGTCGACGGTGTGGTTGACGGCGTCGTCGTGGACGACGTGGACGGCGTGGTCGAGGGCGACTCGGAGTCGCTCGGGCTCTCGCCGGGGGAGGTCGTGGCCGACGGCGCCGGCTCGATGACCGGGGCCTCGCCCAGGATGCCGACGATCTCGGCCTTGAACGCCTCGAGCTGCGCGTCGATCTCGGTGAGGGTGTAGCCGGTGATCCCCTGCGCGAACTCGAGCAGGCGGCCCCAGACCTCCCCCAGTGCGCGGAGCTGTGCCTCGTCGGGCTCGCCGGGGACCGTCAGGACCAGCTGGTGGGCGATCGCCGCGGTGATGCACTGGTAGCAGTCGTAGTTGGCGGCCACGGCAAGGTTCTGGGGCACGACGACCTGGGCGTCCTCGCTGATGAGTACCACCTGGAACGCCACGGCGACCGCGACGCAGTCCGAGCAGGACGCGTAGGCGTGCGCCTCGTTGACGTTGTAGACCTCGTCGCCGTCCGCCCAGATCAACGCGAACGCGAGGTCGTAGGTGACCGAGCCGTCGGTGGTGTTGACCGCGAGGGCCTGGTTGTCGCCCTCCTCGGGTGCGAGCGGCTTGTCGAAGGGCATCACCCAGGTGTCGTCGTCGGGGACGGCCCCGTCCGTCGCGGGCACCTCCGACCCGCCGTCGGTGGCGGGGGCCGTCCCGTCAGTGGGCGCGCCGGCCGGACCCTCGGTGAGGGTGGGGTCCGGCTCCGCGCCGGTGCCGGTGCCGGTGTCGGTGTCGGTGCCGGTGCCGGGCTCCTCCCCCGCCCCGTCGCTGGTCGGCACCAGCACCATCGCGAGCTCGGGATCGTCCTTGGTCGGCACGGTGCCGCCCTCGGGGAGCATGGCCACAAGTGGGCGGCCGTCCGAGAGGCGCTTGCGGGCCGCGGTCCCCGGCGGCGGGCCGTCGTCCTCGGGGAGGTCGGCGGCGGCCCGGGCAAGCCCGGCGGCCGGCGCGTCCTGCAGCAGGGTGGTGAGGAGACCGCGCTCGTCAGGCTCGATGGGACGGTAGGTGTCCGGAGCGGGCCACCACGCCCAGGCGAGTCCGGTCAGCATCACGGTGCTCAGCGCCGCCGCCAGCACCCGCTTGGGCGCCGACCCGCGGCTCCACGCGGCGAGCCCGCGGAACCAGCGCATCCCCATCCGTCCCAGGATCAGGGCGCACGCCACGACGGGCAGCACGACCGAGAGCACCTGCAGCACGTGGGCCGCGACGTCGACCGGGGTGCCGGTCGACCAGGCCGCGCCGAGCGCCTCGGTGTCCGCGCGGACGGCCGAGCCCGCGCTGCCCAGCAGGCGCGGTACCGAGGTGATCAGGGCGTAGAGCATCAGCCCCATGAGCGGGACGGTGACGAGCACCCACAGGGTGATCACGACCCGGGCCCCAGGGGTCAGGACCCGGTTCTCCGGCGCGCTCCACCGGTGCGGGAGGAGCCCCAGCAGCGTGGGACGGATGCGCTGGTAGAGGTCGGGCACGCCGGCGAGGTCGGCCAGCAGGTGGTACCCGTCGAAGCGGAGCAGCGGCAGCAGCTGCTGGACCATCTGCAGCACCTGGGTCGCGACGAGCAGCAGCAACGCCTCCCAGCCCGAGACCCACCACCACCCGAACGTGAGCACCGCGACGATGGCGTTGAAGTAGAGACCGCCCAGGTCGGTGCGGATCCGCCCGGCCCGGCCAAGGCGGTAGCTGTCGGTGACGTCGGTGTAGAACGCCGGCCAGACGAGGTAGAGCCCCGCCCCCATGACGCCGGGCTCGGCGCCGCTGTAGCGGGCCGCGGCCGCGTGGCCGAACTCGTGGAAGCCGCCGGACAGGACGGTCATCACGAAGACGAGCAGGAGCAGGTGGGGACGGTCGAAGGCGTCGTACGCCGACGCACCGAGGCCGCGCTCGAAGAAGACCCACACCAGGACGGCCGCGAAGGCGAGGACCACCACGGCGGCGACGACCGGCCGGAACAGGACGCGGAACGGGTCGGTCAGCCGATGGGTCGTCCGCGGGTCGGTGACCGCCACCTTGAGCTTGAGCGCCAGCAGCGGGTTGGAGCGCCGGAGCTCGGGGTCCGACCCATCGGCCGGGCGGACGAGGCCGAGCGGTCGGAGGTGACCGTCGACGAGGGTGCGCACGTTGTCGGCGGACACCGCCCGTCCCGTGCTCGCTCCGACGAGCTCGGCGATCTCGTCGTAGCCGCGTCGCCCGTCGGCTGCGTTGAGGACCAGGTAGAGCAGGGCCGTGAGCTGGAGGACCTGCCCGTCGCCGCGTCGCACGAGGGCCGGCGGGGTCCGGTAGCCGGACCCCTCCATCTCGCCGATGAGCTGGACGCCACCTACGCGGGCCGGGACGTCGACCAGGGTGGTCACTGCATGGTGCTGCCGGTGGACCCGGTGGCCGACTGCTCGACCGTCGAGGTGCCGGTCACGTCGGTGCTGGCCCCGGGCTCGACAGGCTCGGTCGTCGCCTGGTCGGTCGTCTCCTGGTCGGTCGCCGGGTCGGTCGTCGCCTGGTCGGTCGTCGCCGGGTCGTCGGTGGACGCCGTGTCGGTGTCGACCGGCTCGACGGACGACTGGTCGATGTCGGACACCTGGTCGGAGGTCGCCTCAGCGCTTCCGGTGACCGACTGGTTGATGATCGCGTCCTGCTGGGCGATCGCGACCGCGTCCGAGTTGTCGGAGAGGATGTTGGCGGCCACGGAGGCGTCGATGGGCGCCGCGACGTTGGCGTTCGCCGCGACCGCGCCGTTGATCGGCGCGGCCAGGTCGGCGTCGAGGTCGACGTTGACGTCCACGTTGAGCAGGTTGCCGTCGAGCAGGTCGCCGGTGTCGAGGCCGCCGACGGTGTCGGTGACGTCGTCGACCACCTGGCCCACCGTGCCGACGACGTTGCCCGCGGTGTCGAGGACCTCACCCGTCAGGGGGTCGAGCGAGCCGACGACGTTGCCGGCGTCGTCCACGACGGTGCCGGACACGGCGTCGACCGTACCGAGCACCTGCCCGTCCGACCCGAGGACGTCGGCGCCGTCCACGAGACCTGTGACGGTGCCGACGAKGTTGCCGGCCGAGTCGACGACCACACCCGTGGCCTCGTTGAGCGTCCCCACGACGGTGCCGTCGGGTGCGACGACGTTGCCGGTGGCCCCGTCGAGCGTGCCGATGACGGCGCCGGTGGAATCCACGACGACGCTGCCATCGACGGGCGCGTCGGCCACCGCGGCGAGGTCGTCGGTGCCGGCCAGGCCGTCCGTGCCGGTGGTCTGGGCGGCGGTCTCGGCGGCGGGCTGGGTGGCGTCGTCGGTGGTCGTCGACGCGTCGAGGATGCCGTCGCCGGTGCCGTCCGTTCCGCCGGTCGCGGTGGAGGTCGCGCCCTCGGTGGTGTCGCCCTGGTCGATGGTGCTGTCCTGGATGCCGGTGGCCACGGCGTCGGCGTCCACGGTCTGCGTCACCTGGACGCCCTGGTCCGACRGGGCCTGCGCCGAGGAGTTGTCGCTCAGCACGTTGGCGCTCACCGCCGCGTCGATGGGGGCGACCACGTTGGCGTTGAGGGCCACGGCCAGGTCGATGGGGGCGGCGCCGTCGATGGCCAGGTCGACGTCGGCGGCCAGGTCGAGGATCGACACGACCTCCTTGTCGGGAAGCGCGGTCACGCCCTCGCCGGCCAGCTCCTCAGCGGTCAATGGCGTGGACTCGTGCGTGCTCATGCGGTCTCCTCGAAACGTTCCGGCAAGGGTGCGGACCCGGTCAACGGGCCGACGGAGCCGGAGGTTACGACGGATGCGCACTTTTCGATGCCGGATCCATCCGCAAGGGGTGCGCCGACCACCCGAGGGGGTGATCCCCCGCCGCAGCCAGCTAGATCCAGCCCCGCCGCGACGCCTCGACGCCCGCCTGGAAGCGCGTGTCGACACCGAGGTCGCTCATCAGTGCCGCGATGCGGCGACGTACGGTCCGCAGGCTGAGCCCCAGCTTGCGGGAGATCATCTCGTCGGTGGCGCCGGCCACCAGCTGCTCGAGCAGGAACCGGCGCAGGTCCGGGCGGGCGGACCCGCCGTCCAGCTCGGGCACCGGCGAGGCCCGCGCCCACAGCGAGTCGAACCACAGGGTCAGCGCGGCGACGACGGAGCGCTGCCGCACGTGCACCCGGGGCTCGTCGGCGAAGCCGAGCGGCTCCGGCAGGACGGCGTGCGCGTCCCCGAGGATGAACATCCGGGTCGGGACCTCCGAGATGACCCGGACCTGCTCGCCGAGCCGGGCCCGGGTCCGCAGCGACTCGGGTGCCTCCGAGAGCGCCCGGATCGGATAGATCGCGCGCGACCGGCGCCCGGTGGACATCGCCTCGGCGAGCAGCCGGCTGACCGCCGACTCACGCGGCATCGCCCACGCGTCCGGGCGCAGCCAGAGCATGTCGCCCCGACTCGTCCGCAGCATCTGGCCGATGAGCTCGAGCGGGTTGCCGCCCGAGCTCAGCTCGCCGTCGAGGGGACGGACCTCGGCGAGGTCGCGCTCGTCGGGGC
>NZ_JBFUMD010000113.1:0-9108 GCF_054049555.1 Nocardioides sp. P5_C9_2 | reverse complement strand
CTCCGGCAGTGCCGGAGCCCTCGTCCTCGAACGGTGAGTTCGAGCTTTACGTGCACAAGTGACTATATGTCGTAGTACAGCTCGAACTCGTGCGGGTGCGGCCGCAGCTGCACGGGCAGGATCTCGTTGCTGCGCTTGTAATCGATCCAGGTCTCGATCAGGTCGGGCGTGAAGACGTTGCCGACCGTGAGGAACTCGTGGTCCCTCTCCAGGTTGTCCAGCACCGCGTCGAGCGACGTGGGGACCTGGTCGATGTCGGCCATCTCGTCCGGCGGCAGCTCGTAGATGTCCTTGTCGATCGGGGCCGGCGGCTCGATCTTGTTCTGGATGCCGTCGATGCCGGCGAGCAGCAGGGCCGAGAAGGCGAGGTAGGGGTTCGCCGACGGGTCGGGGCAGCGGAACTCGATGCGCTTGGCCTTGGGGTTGGCACCCGTGATGGGGATGCGCACGCAGGCCGACCGGTTGCGCTGGGAGTAGACCAGCGAGATCGGTGCCTCGAAGCCGGGCACCAGGCGGTGGTAGGAGTTGACCGTCGGGTTGGTRWAGGCCAGCAGCGACGGGGCGTGCTTGAGGATGCCGCCGATGTAGTGACGGGCCATGTCCGACAGTCCGCCGTACCCGGTCTCGTCGTAGAAGAGCGGCTCGCCGCCGTTCCAGATCGACTGGTGCACGTGCATGCCCGACCCGTTGTCGCCGAAGATCGGCTTCGGCATGAAGGTCGCGGTCTTGTTGTTGCGCCACGCGACGTTCTTGACGATGTACTTGAACTTCATCACGTCGTCGGCGGCCTTGAGCAGCTCGTCGAACTTGTAGTTGATCTCCGCCTGACCGGCGGTGCCGACCTCGTGGTGGGCGCGCTCCACGAGCAGGCCCGACTTCTCGAGCTCGATGACCATCTCGTCGCGCAGCTCGCCGAAGTGGTCGTAGGGCGCGACCGGGAAGTAGCCGCCCTTGTACTTGACCTTGTAGCCACGGTTGGGGCTCTCGGCGGTGCCGGCGTTGCCGGTGTTCCAGGCGCCCGCCTCGGAGTCGATGTGGTAGAAACCGGCGTTCTGGCTGGTCTCGAACCGCACGCTGTCGAAGACGTAGAACTCGGCCTCGGGAGCGAAGAAGGCCTTGTCGCCGATGCCGGTGCTCGCGAGGTAGGCCATCGCCTTCTTGGCGATGTTGCGCGGGTCGCGGCTGTAGGCCTCGCCGGTGATCGGGTCGTGGATGAAGAAGTTGACGACCAGGGTCTTGGCGACGCGGAACGGGTCGATGTACGCCGTGGTCGGGTCCGGGAACAGCTGCATGTCGGACTCGTGGATCGCCTGGAAGCCACGGATCGAGGAGCCGTCGAACCCGAGACCGTCGTCGAACACCGACTGGTCGAAGGAGGAGACCGGCACCGTGAAGTGCTGCATCACGCCGGGCAGGTCACAGAAGCGGACGTCGACCATCTCGACGCGCTCGTCCTTGATGTACTTGAGCAGCTCTTCGCTGTTGCTGAACATGCATCCTCCTGGGCGGCGACCCGCGGGTCGCGCACCGAAGCGTGTGGAACCGACGTTGAGTACGGCGCACCGTTGCACCGGATGCCCGTGAACCTACGCACGGGCCGTTTCTCGACCGTATCTCGTTTGTTTCGGGGATGTAACAGATGTCCCGGCCGGTGGTCCGGCGCGCACCGCCTCCTAGGGTCGACACCATGCGTTCCGTACTCCGCACCGCCCGAACGAGGCCCCTCGTGACCGTCGCCCTCGTCAGCTGTGTGCTGGGACTGGGTGCCTGCAGCGACGGCGGGTCCGCGGGGGCCGGCGACGGTGACGGGACGGCGTACGACACGACGACCTTGATGCCCGCGGTCAGCGCCGCGGTCGCGGACGAGGAGTCGGCGCACGTCACGCTCGGCACGCAGGAGTCGGCCGACGACATCGAGGCCGACGTCAGCTGGGGTGAGGACCCGGTCCTGAGTGCCGTGACCGGAGACCAGACCGGAGCGGGGCTGGAGGTCCGCCGCGTGGACGGCCGGGTGTACGTCGGCGGCGCGGCGGCGAAGGACCGCTGGCGCTACCTCGAGGAGGACGACCCGCGCCTGAAGGGCGCCGAGGGCTTCGACGCGGGCGTGGTGCCGATCCTGCTCGCCATCGACGTCCCCGCCGAGATGGCGGCTCTCGAGGCGGGGGTCACCGGGGTCGGCGACGGGACTGCGGACGAGGTGGCGGGGGAGGAGGCGACCCGCTACGACCTCACCCTCGACACCGAGGCCTGGATGGCGAAGCTGCCCGAGGAGTCGATCTACCGGGTCATGGACCTGCCGGCCGAGCTTGACGCGGAGCTGTGGATCGATGCCGACGCGCGTCCGGTGCAGCTGGCCTACCAGGTGGGCGACGACGCGTCCCGGTCGGCGCTCGTCGGCTGGAGCGCCTGGGGCGAGCCCGTGGACGTCGAGGCGCCGGAGGGTGCGAAGCCCGTCCGCTGAGCCGTGGCACCTAGGCTGGGAGGGTGAACGACGCCACCACCACCGCCACCGTCGAGGCGGCCTCCTGGCGCCGGCGCATCCTCGCCCTCGTCATCGACTGGTTCTCGTGCACGCTGGTGGTGATCGCCCTCATCGGTCCCCGAGCGTGGAGCGACGACCCGTTGTCGGGCTTCTACGTCCTGGGGCTCTTCGTCGCGGAGTCCGCGCTCTTCACCGCGGTCGCGGGGGGCTCGTTCGGCAAGCTGGCCACCCGGCTCCGGGTCGTGCGCAACGACGGGTCGTACGGGCCGGTGTCGCTGCTGCGCTGCGTGCTCCGCCAGCTGCTCGTGGCCGCGGTGGTGCCGCCGCTGGTCTTCCGTCCCGACGGCCGCGGCCTGCACGACATGGCGGCGGGGTCGCGCACCGCCCGGTTGGCGGACCTCCGCGCGATCTGAGGTACTCGGGGACCGCGCACGGGCAGTTGTCCCGATGTGCGCCGGGGTGCCTCAGGACGAGGCTCGGGTCAAGGAGCCACACCCACCCGAGGAGCCCGCCGTGTACAACACCTACGTCATCGCCGCCGTCGCCCGCCAGCAGATCGACGAGCGTGTCACCGAGGCCGCACGTGCTCGCCGTGGACGGAAGTCCCGCCCGCGGGAGGGTGAACGGCGGGCGTGAGGTCAGCGGCCGCGCTGCTGGCCGCGGTTGCCCTTCATCGAGGTGGGCACCGGGCCCTTGGGAAGGGGGACCGCACCGCGCTGCGCGTCGATCGCCTTGAGGCGGTTGAGCACGTCCGTCATCTCGCCGGGCTTGAGGTTCTTGCCGAGCTTGGAGACGTGGCGGACCAGCTTGTTGAGCGGGACCTCACCCTCGCCGTTGCCGCAGACGACCTCGTGGATCGGCGTCTCGGGGAGCACGCGCTCGTGCTTGCGACGCTCGGTGGCCATCAGGGTGCGCAGGCGCTGGGGGTTGCCCTCACCGACGAGCACGATGCCGGGCGGGCCGACGACGCGGTGCACGACGTCCTGCTGGCGGTTGAAGCCGACCACCGGGTCGGTCTTCCAGCCGCGGCGCAGCATGGTGAGCGCGGAGGCGGCGGCGCCGACCTGGCCCTCCATCTGCCCGTACGCCGCCTTCTGCGCCCGGCGTCCGAAGACGACGAGCGCGAGCAGGAGGCCCACCAGGAACGCGCCGACGATCGAGAGGATCAGGCTGAGGGTGCCGTCCCCGGGCAGGAACCAGATGACGGCGAAGCCGACGACGGCGCCGAGGACGAAGGCGCCGAGGATCCACAACCCGATGGTGCGGTCGGTCTTCTTCGCCATCCGGTAGGTCTGGATGAACTGCTGCCGCCGCGAGGTGGGCGGAGTGGCGGGGGTCGACATGCGGGCCCTTTGCTACGAGCGGAGGTGGAGACGGATCAGGCGGTGACGCGTGCGGAGTCGCGCGCGTCCATGGCCTGACGGTACAGCCGACCGGCCCGGTAGGACGAACGCACCAGCGGACCCGACATGACGCCGGAGAAGCCGATCTCGTCGGCCTCGTCCTTGAGCTCGACGAACTCCTCGGGCTTGACCCAGCGCTCGACGGGGTGGTGGCGCGGCGAGGGTCGGAGGTACTGGGTGATGGTGATCAGCTCGCAGCCGGCCTCGTGCAGGTCGCGCAGCGCCTGGCTGACCTCCTCGCGCGTCTCGCCCATGCCCAGGATCAGGTTGGACTTCGTCACCAGCCCGAAGTCGCGGGCCTGGGTGATGACGTCCAGCGAGCGGTCGTAGCGGAAGGCCGGRCGGATGCGCTTGAAGATGCGCGGCACGGTCTCGACGTTGTGGGCGAGCACCTCGGGACGCGACTCGAAGACCTCACGGAGCAGGTCGGGCTTGCCGTTGAAGTCGGGGATCAGGTTCTCGACACCGGTGCCGGGGTTGACCTCGTGGATGGCGCGCASCGTCTCGGCGTACAGCCACGCCCCGCCGTCCTCGAGGTCGTCGCGGGCGACGCCGGTGATGGTGGCGTACTTGAGCTGCATCTTCTGCACGGACTCGGCCACGCGGCGTGGCTCGTCGCGGTCCAGCGGCTGCGGCTTGCCGGTGTCGATCTGGCAGAAGTCGCAACGGCGGGTGCACTGGTCACCGCCGATGAGGAAGGTGGCCTCGCGGTCCTCCCAGCACTCGAAGATGTTGGGGCAGGCGGCCTCCTGGCACACCGTGTGCAGGCCCTCGGACTTCACGAGGTTGGTGAGCGCGGTGTACTCCGGACCCATCCGCGCCCGGGTCTTGATCCATTCCGGCTTGCGCTCGATGGGCGTCTCGGCGTTGCGGATCTCCAGGCGGAGGAGCTTGCGTCCTTCGGGTGCCGGTGCAGTCACGCCGTCACTGTACGCCGCGCCCGGAGGCCGCCCAATTCGGCCTCCGGGTGCTCATTTCACGGTATGTCGCGCCGCGTGAAGGACCCCAGCGAGGCGGCCAGCACGAGGCCCAGGCCTCCGAGGAGGTACGCCGCCGCGGCGCCCGCCGTGAGGAGTCGCTCGCCCGTGCAGACCATCCCGGTCCCGTCGTCCACGCAGGTCTGCTCGCCCTGGGTGTAGTACGTCGTCCCGTCGGTGATCCAGGCAGCCACGTTGAGGTGGGGCATCCACCGCTCGGGCGACTCGAAGGGCAGCACGGCGATGAGGAACGAGCCGGCGAGGACGACGGCGAAGAGGATGCCCAGCGTCGCGACGGTGCTGCGGAAGAGCATGGTGGTGGCCAGTCCAGCCAGTCCCGCCCCCGCCACGAGGAGGGCGCCGCGCACCACCTGCCAGCCGATCTCGCCACCGACCCCCTCGGACAGAGGAAGGTCGCGGGCGCGGGCGACGCCGGCCAGGCCGAGCCACCACAGGGCGCCCACGACCAGCCCGAGCACCACCCCGGCGGCGACGACGGCGCCGGCCTTGGCGACGTACACCCGCAGTCGTCGTGGCTCGAAGAGGAGCTGGTTGCTCATCGACCCGCTCGCCCAGTCGGCGCCGACGAAGGTCGCCCCCAGCAGCATCATCAGACCGGCCACGACGATCGCGATGGCGGTGCCGCCGCCGTCGAGCTGGGCGCGCAGGTCCAGGGGCTCGCGGAACTGGCCGGACCACCACGAGGTGACGAGCGCGCGGCACTGCTCGGACACGTCGGACGCAGCGGAAGGCACCTCGTCGGGAGCGAGGAACTGCTCGGGCTTGCGCTCGCACCGACGCAGCTCCTGCGCGAAGCCGGGCTGGGCCTGCGCCTGCTCGGTGGCCCGCTGGATCTCGGCGTCGGAGTACGGGCGGCTGTCCCACACCGTCCCCGCCCAGATGAGGGCCGGGATCACGAAGGACGCGACCAGGAGCACCAGGCACGCACGGCGCCAGCGCAGCCGGGTGAGCTCGACACCGAGCAGCCTCATGCGCGACCACCCCCGTCCGCCGTGGCGGTCTCCCTGGTCGTGGTCGTGCCGCCGAGGGTGTCCTGCGACGTCAGCTCGAGGAACACGGTCTCGAGGTCCGGCCGTACGGAGGTGAGCTCGGAGAGCCAGATCCCCGCCTCGCCGAGGGTGCGCGTGATCTCGGCGGCGGGTGCGTCGGTCTCCACCCGCAGCGACGACCCGTCGCCCGAGACGGCATAGGGACCGGTCCCGAGGGCGCGGCGGGCTCCGTCGGGGTCGTCGACGACGATCCGGTACGACGTGCTGGCGCCGAGCAGGTCCTCCACCCGTCCGGAGGCCAGCAGGCGGCCGTTGCCGATGATCGTCGCGGAGGTGCAGACCTGCTGGACCTCGGCCAGGATGTGGGAGCTCAGCAGCACCGTGACGCCGGCCTCGCCGAGGGTGCGGATCGTCTCGCGGATCTCCCGGATGCCCGCGGGGTCGAGGCCGTTGGTCGGCTCGTCGAGGATCAGCAGCTGCGGGTCCTTGAGCAGGGTGGCGGCGATCGCGAGGCGCTGCTTCATGCCGAGCGAGTAGGACCGGTAGCGGTCACCCTCGCGTCCGGTGAGGCCCACGGTGTCGACCGCGGCGTCGATCCGGTCGGTGGCGATGCCCTTCGAGCGGGCCAGGATGGTGAGGTTCTGTCGTCCGGTGAAGTGGGGGAGGAACTTCGGCATCTCCACGACGGCTCCGACCCGGTCGATCACGCCGGGCAGGCCTGCCGGCACCGGGGTGCCGAAGAGTGCCATCTCGCCCCGCGTCGCCCGGGCCAGGCCCAGCAGCATCCGGATCGTGGTGGTCTTGCCGGACCCGTTGGGTCCGAGGAAGCCGTGCACCCCGCCCCGCGGCACCGCGAGGTCGAGGTCCTGCACCGCGACCCGGGTGCCCCGTCGTCCGCTGAACTCCTTGCGCAGTCCCCGGGTCTCGATGACCAGGTCTGCGGTGGCCGTGCTCGTCACGGCTCTCCCTCCCGGGCGTCGACGACGACACCCTCCCCGTGGAGGGCACTGTGGCAGCCACCGGGGACAGCGCCCCCGAGGCGCGCCGTCGGCGACCGTGGAGCGCGTTGACCGCGGGCCTGCCTGGCGAGGACGCTGGAGTGGTGAGGAGATGACGACGATGGGGAACCTGCGGCACCGTTTCGTCAGGACCGGCAACGCGATCGGCGTCTGGCTGCACCGCGTGGCCAAGGGGCGTCTGGACAGTGGCGGCCGCGCGCAGGTGCTCATGGTGACGTCGCCGGGCCGGCGTACCGGGGTGTCGCGCTCGACGATGGTGCGGTTCCTCGAGCACGACGGCGCCTACGTCGTGTGGGGGACCGGTTCCGGGTCGCCGACCGAGCCCGACTGGTTCCGCAACCTGCGTCAGGCCGACCGGTCGAGGATCGAGATCGGCACCCGCGGCCAGGACGTACGGCCCGAGGTCCTCCTCGGCCGCGAGCGAGACCGGGTCTGGCGTGAGGTCGTCCTGGCAGCGGCGCCCGAGGTCGCGAAGTACGAGCGCAAGGCCGGGCGGACGATCCCCGTGGCGCTCCTGAGACCGGTAGAGGTCAGCGACCCGGGGTGACCAGCGCGATGCGCGGTCCGTGACCGGGCTCGGGGCGGGGCTCGTAGTCGGGCGTCGCCTCGTACGGCGCCCACGCGAGGTGGTCGGTCAGGTGCTCGCGCACGCTGGGCAGCACGTCCTCGACGGTGACGTCGCGGCCGAGCTCCGTGCTCAGCGAGGTGACGCCGGCGTCGGCGATGCCGCACGGGACGAAGCGGTCGTACCAGCCGAGGTCGACGTCGCAGTTGAGGGCGAAGCCGTGCATCGTCACGCCCCGGCTCACCCGGATGCCGAGGGCGGCGATCTTGCGCTCCGGGCCMCGGTCGTCGGCGCGGAGCCAGACGCCACTGCGGCCCGGCACGCGAGCGGTCGTGACGCCGAAGTCGCTGCACACGCGGATCAGCGCCTCCTCGACGCGGCGGACGTAGTCGACGACCTTGACGTGGTCGGGCAGCGGCACGATCGGGTAGCCGACCAGCTGTCCGGGGCCGTGGAACGTGATCTTGCCGCCACGGTCGACGTCGATGACGTCAGCGCCGCCGGGGTCGAGCGGGCGCTCGTGCGGGTCCGTGCGCTTGCCGGCCGTGAAGACCGGCGGGTGCTCGAGGAGCAGCACGGTCGGCTCCTGCTCGCCGGCCACGACGCGGGCGTGCACCTCGCGCTGCAGCTCCCACGCGGAGAGGTAGTCGACGGCCTCGGGACCCAGTCCGGCGATGTCGAAGCGCATGGACGTCAGGGTACGCCGCACCGTGGCGGGGCCTGCCGGTGGATGAGCAGCGCCTGTGGATGAGCGCCGACGCCCTCGACCGATCTGAGGCACCGTGGAGGGGTGGACCCGCGACGACTCCTCCCGATCCTGGTCGGACTCACCGTGCCCGTCGTGCTCGGCACCGGCGCGCTGGTCGCGCTGCGGCCGGACCCGAGCGGCGCGGAGGCGCGTCCCCTCGTCTCCGCACTCGACGGTCCCCGCTCCGTCCTCGCGGGCTGGGACGCCCGACGGTCACGCGCGTGGGCCGCCGGAGACGTCGATGCGTTGCGTGACCTGTACGTCGAGGGGTCCCGGAGCGGGCGTGCCGATGTGCGGATGCTGACGTCGTACGTCGACCGCGGGCTGTCCGTGCGTGGCCTCGAGACGCAGGTGCTCGCCCTGTCGGTGCTGGACACCTCGTCGGCGGTCCTCGACGTCCGCGTCACCGACCGGGTGGTCGGTGCCGAGGCGGTCGACGGGAACGCCGTGATCTCGCTCCCGGACGACCGTCCGTCCACGCGGCGGGTGCTGCTGCGGCTGGTGGCGGGGGAGTGGCTGGTCGACGAGGTGCGGGAGTGACCGACCGGGCGGTTCGGGCGCGGTGCAGGCCGCCGACCGGGCAGTTTCGTAGCGCTGCAGGCCACCGACCGGGCAGTTCGAGCGCGCTGGATCGTGCCCACCGGGCAATTTCGTAACGCTGGATCGTGCCGACCGGGCGGTTCGGGCGCGCTGGATCGTGCCGACCGGGCAGTTCGGGCGCGCCGGATCGTGCCGACCGGGCGGTTCCGTCGCGCTGAAAGGCGCCGACCGAGCGGTTCGGGCGCGCTGGGGTACGCCGCGGGCGACCGCACCGGCGGGTTGGCGYGAGGTACGTCGACGGGCTCGGCGCGTCCTGCGTGCCACCCGAGCCGGTCGGCGAGCTTCCGGCCGGCAAGGATCCCTC
>NZ_JBFUMD010000112.1:0-9154 GCF_054049555.1 Nocardioides sp. P5_C9_2 | reverse complement strand
CTTGCGTCCCGTGACGATGTACGCCTGGTTGGGCCCGGCAACCTTGTAGCGGCTGGTGACGAGCAGCAGGAGCAGGACGACGAGGACGACGAGGCCGCCGACGGCGACGAGGGGGCTGGACAGTTCCACGGGGTTCTCCTAGGCGTGAAGCGGCAGGTCGTGCTGGGGCGAGCGGGGTGGTGGGTGGTGCGGGTCGGGGTCAGGACAGCTCCGGCCACACCGGTGCGACGGTGACCGAGGTGGGCGACAGGACGCTGGTGACGTGCACGGCGGTGCCGGGTGCGATCGGCTGCTCGGCGCGGGCGTTGAGCCGCACCGTGTGGCCCCCGACGAGGATGTCGACGACCCCGAGGCCGCCGACGGGGATCTGGGAGATGACCCGGCCCTCGCGGCCGATGGTGTCGTCCGTGGTGAGGGTGGCGTCGCTGCTGCCGTCGCGCAGCAGCCGGGTCAGCCACCAGGCGAACCAGGCGAAGGCGGTCCCGGTGACCAGGCCGACGGGGATCGCGAGGGCGGTGCCGAGGGCGCCCTGGGCCGCGGCAGCACCGAATCCCGTGGCCGCGACGAAGGCACCGATCACCGCGCTGGAGAAGGCGTCGCCGGCCAGTGCGTCGAGGGCTCCGTCGAAGAGGTCGCCCACGACGATCGAGACGAGCAGCAGCACGAGTCCCGCCACCCCGATCACCATGAACAACGTCATGCCACTCCCCGTAGTGCTCACCCCCGCTTCCCCGACGGAGGGCGCACAGCATGTCAGATCCTGCCCGTCCGCGCCGGGGTTCGGCCGGGCGTGGGCGGAGCCGGGGGCAGGCGGCCTCAGCGCTGCAGGTCCACGGCCTCCGGGGTGTGCAGCCGCACCATGAACCGGCCGGCGTGGACCGGGACCCGGGAGCGGGTGGCGCGGCTGACCACCACCATCGTGGCCAGCGCCGCGGGCACGCTCCAGGCGGCGGGCTGGCCGAGCAGCACGGCCGCCCAGCCCGTGGTCGCGCTGGTCAGCAGCGTCCAGCCCACGGCGGCGCCCGAGCCGATGCCGCCGACCAGCAGGCCGCCCACCGCCCCGGCCGCGGTCAGCCCGCGCCACCAGATGCCGAGCAGCAGGAGCGGKCAGAAGGTCGACGCGGCCACCGCGAAGGCCAGCCCGACGGTGCGCGCGACGCCCACGTCGGGGGCGGCGATCGCGACCGCGCACGGCACCACGACCGCGGCCACGCCCGCCACCCGGAATGCCGTGATGCCGCTGAGCCGACGGCTGGYGACGTCCTGGCTGAGCACCCCCGCGACCGCGATCGTCAGCCCCGAGCTGGTGGACAGGAAGGCGGCGAAGGCGCCGGCCGTCACCATGCCGGTCAGCAGCTCGCCGCCCAGCCCGGGGACCATCAGCCGCGGCAGCTCGAGCACCAGCACGTCGGAGGCGCCGGCGGCGTGGTCGGGCGCGTAGAGCCGGCCCAGCGCGCCGTACACCGGCGGGAGCAGGTAGAAGAAGCCGAGCAGGCCGAGCACCACGAGCGTCGTACGCCGAGCGGCCCGGCCGTCGGGGTTGGTGTAGAAGCGGACCACCACGTGCGGCAGGCCCATCGTGCCGAGGAACGTGGCGACGATCAGCGAGTAGGTGACGTAGAGCCCCTGAGCGCCGCCGTCGCCGAGCGGGAGCGACCAGACGGCGTCGCCCGGCGTGGCCGCGTCGGCGGGGTTCGGGGCGCCGTCGCCGACCCAGACGGCCAGCAGCACGCAGGCCGGGACGAGCAGCGCGGTCAGCTTGAGCCAGTACTGGAAGGCCTGCACGAAGGTGATGCTGCGCATGCCGCCGGAGGTGACGTTGATGAGCACGACCCCCGCGACGATGACCGCGCCCAGCCACGGCGGGGCGCCGATGGTGGCCGCGAGGGTGACGCCGGCGCCCTGGAACTGGGGGAGCAGATAGAGCCACCCGATGCCGACGACCAGCGCCGAGCACAGCGACCGCACCGGGCGCGAGCCCAGCCGGGCCTCGGCGAAGTCCGGCAGCGTGTAGGCGCCCGAGCGGCGCAGCGGGGCGGCCACCAGCACGAGCAGGACGAGGTAGCCGGCCGTCCAGCCGACGGGGTACCAGAGCATGTCGGCGCCGAACACCAGTACCAGTCCGGCGATGCCGAGGAACGAGGCGGCCGAGAGGTACTCGCCGCCGATCGCGCTCGCGTTGAGCCCCGGACGCACCGACCGCGAGGCGACGAAGAAGTCACTGGTCGTGCGGGAGAAGCGCAACCCCCACGTGCCGATGGCCAGGGTCGCCACCGTGACCAGGACGACGGCGACGATGCCGGGGGCGCCGGTCACGGAGTCCTCGTCATGGGCGGGCGTCCGGGCCGTCGGAGACCAGGTCGGCGAAGTCGCGCTCGTTGGCCTCGGCGCGGCGCACGTAGACCCAGCCCAGGACGAGCAGCCACGGGTACACCAGCACCCCCAGCAGCAGCCACGGCACGGGGACCCCGAGCAGCCGCAGGCCGCTCAGGTCCGGGAACACGTGGAAGACCAGCGGGAGCAGTCCGACCGTGAGGAACATCGCGACCAGCACGCCGGCCGCCAGCCGCAGCTGCTCGCCGAGCAGCGAGGACATGTAGATCGCACCGAGGTCGCTGTCGGCGTCGATCTCGCGCGAGGCCGTCGGGCGTACGCCGCTCGCGCGCCGACGTGGCGGACCGGTCACCCGGACCCGCTCCGGGCGGTCGGTGTCGCTCACGTGGCCCGCCGGGTGAGCAGGTCCCGCAGCTCGCGGGTGTGTCGGCGGCTGACGGCGAGCTCCTGCCCGGCGACCACCACCGACACCCGGCCGGCCTCGGACCGGAGCTCGTCGACGTGCGGCAGCGAGACGAGCAGCGAGCGGTGGATCCGCACGAACCCGGCCGGTGCCCACTCCTCGGCCAGCGTGGACAACGGGGTGCGCACCAGGTGCGAGCCCTCGCCGGTGTGCAGCCGGGCGTAGTCGCCCTGGGCCTCCACGTGGGTGATGTCGGAGCGCTGCACGAAGCGGGTCACGCCGCCACGCTCGACGGCGATCTGCGCGTCGCCCGAGGGTGCGGGGGCGCCCGCGTCGACCACGCGACGTACGGCCTCGGCGAGACGCTCGGCCCGCACGGGCTTGAGGACGTAGTCGACGGCGGCGAGCTCGAAGGCCGACACCGCGTGCTCCTCGTGGGCGGTGACGAAGACGATCGGCGGGGGCGAGCGGAAGCGGGACAGCACCTGGGCGAGGTCGAGGCCGGTGAGCCCGGGCATCTGGATGTCCAGGAAGACGGCGTCGACCTCGAGGTCCTGCAGCATCCGCAGCGCCGCGGTGGCGGAGTCGCAGCCGATCACGCCGGCGACGCGGGCGTCGCGCTCGAGGAGGTAGGTCAGCTCGTCCAGAGCAGGCCGCTCGTCGTCGATGACGAGGATGCTCAGGCCGCTCTGGCTCATGGCAGGGCAGCCTAGTGTCGGCTCAGGCCCGGGCGGCGACGCCGGGCGCGAACTTCGGGACCCGGACGACCACCTTGGTGCCCGCACCCGGGGCGGTCTCCACGACGAGCCCGTAGTCGTCGCCGAAGGCGTTGCGCAACCGGGCGTCGACGTTGCCGAGCCCCACCGAGTCCATCGAGGCGTCGCCCGCGAGCGCGCGGCGTACCCGCTCGGGATCCTCGCCGGTGCCGTCGTCCTCGACCTCGATGACGCACTCCTGGGCGAGGTCGCGGGCCAGGATGCTGAGCCGGCCGACACCGTCCTCCTTGTCGGCGCTGGCCTCGAGCCCGTGTCGCACGGCGTTCTCGACGAGCGGTTGGATGCACAGGAACGGCACCGCCACGGGCAGCACCTCGGGTGCGATGCGCAGGGTGACCTGGAGGCGGTCGCCGAAGCGCGCCTGCTCCAGCAGCAGGTAGCGCTCCACCGACCGCAGCTCCTCGGCGAGCGTCGTGTACTCGCCGTGGCGGCGGAAGGAGTAGCGGGTGAAGTCGGCGAACTCCAGCAGCAGCTCGCGGGCCCGGTCGGGGTCGGTGCGCACGAAGCTGGCGATGGCGCCCAGCGAGTTGTAGATGAAGTGCGGGCTGATCTGCGCGCGCAGGGCGCGGACCTCGGCCTCCATCAGCTGCGTGCGGGACGCGTCGAGCTGGGCCAGCTCGAGCTGTCCCGAGACCCACAGCGCGACCTCGTCGGCGGCCCGGATCAGGTGCCCGGTCGCGTAGGCAGCCCCGACGACGAGTGCGCCGACGATGGTCTCCTCGACGACCAGCGGCGCCAGCACGACCTGGCGGACCTCGCACCGGGCCCGCTGGCAGGCGAGGTCGGCGACCCGGGTGCGACCGGTGTCGACGAGGTCGGGCAGGAAGTGGGGCACGTCGTGGCCGTGGTGCTGGCCCGACCCGTCCCACGCGAGCACACCGCTGGTGTCGGTGAGCGCAGCGGCCGGGGTGCCCAGGAGGGCGCGGAGGTGCCCGAGGCTGCGCTCCGCGCTGTCGGCGGTCAGCCCGGCACGCAGGGCGGGGCTGGCCAGCGAGGCGTTGTGCAGGGCCCGGAAGGTCGCGCGGTCCGCCTGGGACCCCAGCGCCGTGCGCCCGCTGTCCGACCGTCGCCAGAGCCGGGGTCGCACCATGCCCGGAGACTACTCAGGACAGTGGTGGACTCGTCGCTAACGGAAGTCGATGAGCAGCATGTCGGTGTCGGTGCCGTCCGAGATGATCGGTCCGCCCTGGGAGGCACCGTCCTCCGGATCGACGCTGGGGCCCTCCGTGCGGTCGATGACCCGGGCGCGGAAGCACTCGGTCCGGTACGCCAGCTGCATGCCGTCGTGCCCGCGGCCGTAGTCGTCGTACAGCGCGCGGACCTTCTCGAGCCGCGCCTCGCGGGCGGCCTCGTCGAGGCCGGAGACCTGGGAGCGGGAGGCGATGGTGTCGACGAGGGTCTCCCGGTTGACGTCCTGCCAGTGCGCGAAGGCCTTCTCCTCGACCGCCCCGAAGAGGCTGCTCCCGGCCAGGAGGTCGTGGGAGCCCCCCGACGTCGAGCTCCACTCGCCGGCGACCTCCGCGAGCCTGCGGACCCACGGGATGCGCGTGTCGAAGACGTTCCA
The DNA here is from genome assembly GCF_054049555.1 of Nocardioides sp. P5_C9_2. NCBI lineage: Bacteria > Bacillati > Actinomycetota > Actinomycetes > Propionibacteriales > Nocardioidaceae > Nocardioides > Nocardioides sp. P5_C9_2. Next base: position 4,077 of record NZ_JBFUMD010000112.1, on the reverse strand, counting down.
CGCGAGCGCCAGGTGGCCCCCGGGCTTGAGCACCCGGGCGATCTCCGGCAGCGCGACGTCGTGGTCGAACCAGTGGAAGGCCTGTGCCGCGACCACCACGTCGACCGACCGGTCGTTGGCGGGGATCTCCTCGRCGCCGGCGACCTTGGCGCTGCAGCCGGGGACCTGCGCCTCGAGGAGCGCGAGCATCGCGGCATCGGGCTCGGTGGCGTAGACCGCGTGCCCCTGCGCGACGAGCTCGCGGGTGAGCTTGCCGGTGCCCGCGCCGAGCTCGAGGACCACCTTCGCCTCACCACCGACGAGCCACGAGACCGCCTCGGCGGGGTACGACGGGCGTCCCCGGTCGTAGGCCTCGGCCACGGCCCCGAAGGAGCCGGACCAGCGCTTCATGTCCTCGGGGGTGGGCTGCTCGTCGCTCATTCCCTGCAGGCTACTAGCGTCGTCGTCCGTGACGACCGATCCCTTGGCCTGGCTGGTGGACCTCGAGGGCGTGCCCTCCGGCTACGCCGCCGTCCGTGACGGCATCGACGTGATGCTCCGCGACCGGGGACTGCGTCGGACGTCGCCGGAGACGACCGCCGAGTCGCTGCTCCGCGGCGCCCACGCGTCCGCGGTGCTCGAGGGCTCCTCGGCCACGCTGGCCGAGCTGCGCGAGGGCGGTGGCGACGCGATCGCCACCGACGCGGTGCGGATGTCGACCTCGCTGCTGGCCCTGGCCCCGCTGCTCAAGACGGCGCCGCTGCAGGCGATCGCCCGGATCCACAGCGTCGTCGGGTCGGCCTCCCTGGACCCCGAGCAGCTGGGTCGACCCCGGGACGCCGCATCCGCCGATCGCCTGCGGGGGGTGGCCGAGCTGCTGCTGGCCGAGACGTCCGCGCCGGCGCTGCTGGTGGCGGCCGTCGTGCACGCAGACCTGGCCACGGCGGCGCCCTTCGCCTCCCACAACGGCATCGTCGCGCGGGCGGTGGAGCGCCTCGTGCTGGTGTCCCGCGGGGTGGACGCGAAGTCTCTGGTGGTGCCGGAGGCCGGGCACCTGGCCCTGCGCGCGCAGTACGAGTCCAACCTCGGTGCCTACCGGGACGGGGGGCCGCGGGGGGTGCACGCGTGGGTGCTCTACGCGACCGAGGCGTACGCCGCGGGAGCCGAGGCCTCACCGTTGCGGCGGGCCGCCGAGTAGTCGACGACGCACCGCATGCGAACGGCACCTGATCGTGTGATCAGGTGCCGTCGCTGACACGTGAAGCCGGGCTACCAAGCGTGCAACATCCAACTGCTGTCCCGGTCGTGGCCGGTGACTCGCGCCCTTGTGCGAAGGGTAGATCGCCGCGTGGGTTCTGGGCTCACGTGCTGCTTGTGGAGTTGTGTGTCTCAGTTGTACGCCGGTCCCGGCCAGCGTTCAAGGGTTGACTTCCACCCCGATCGGTGCGGGCTCAGACCCCGTCCCGGCGCTTGCGGGCGTTGACCCACAGGACGCCCCCGGCGGCCATCACGCCGCCCACGGCCAGTGCGGCCAGGGTCGTGCGGGCGGGGGGGAGCGGCACCCGGGAGCGCAGCGCGACGGGCTTGTCGAAGACCAGCACGGGCCAGCCCTCGGCGGTCGCCGCCCGGCGCAGCTCGCGGTCCGGGTTGACGGCGTACGGGTGGCCGACGGCCCGCAGCATGGGCACGTCGGTGACCGAGTCGCTGTAGGCGTAGGAGCCCTCGAGGTCGTAGCCGACGAGCCGGGCGAGGTCCTCGATCGCCCGCGCCTTCTCCTCGGAGTAGGCGTAGTACTCGATCTCGCCGCTGTACTTGCCGTCGACGATCTCCATGCGGGTCGCCACCACCCGGTCGGCCCCGAGCATCTCGCCGATCGGCTCCACGACCTCCGACCCGCTGGTCGAGACGATGACGACGTCACGTCCGGCCCGGTGGTGCTCCTCGATCAGGCTGACCGCCTCGTCGTAGACGATCGGGTCGACCACGTTGTGCAGGGTGTCGGCCACGATCTCGCGCACCGTGGCGACGTCCCAGCCGGCGCAGAGGGCGGACATGAACGCCCGCATCTTCTCCATCTGGTCGTGGTCGGCGCCGCCGACGAGGTAGACGAACTGCGCGTAGGTGCTGCGCAGCATCGCGCGCCTGCYGATCAGCCCGCCCGCCTGGAAGGGCTTGCTGAAGGCCAGCGTGCTCGACCTGGCGATGATCGTCTTGTCGAGGTCGAAGAAGGCCGCAGTGGGGCGGGGCATGTGCGCCATCGTAGGCCGCGGCGCGACAGGTGGCGGTCCATGCGCGCCACCCGCCGTCCACCGGCGCCCTGGAGGGGCCGCTCGTCCACAGGGATGCGGACGGGTGCGACGCGTCGTCGGTCCTCGCGGGGAGCCTCGGGGCATGCAGCCCCTCCTCCTCACCCGCGATCGTGCCCTCGCCGACGAGGTGGCCAGGCTCAGCGCCGCCGCCGGGGTCCGTCCTGACGTGTACGACGACCCGTTCGCCGCGCTGTCCGTCTGGCCGTCCGTCCCACTCGTGCTCGTGGGGGCCGACCTGGTCGACGAGGTGGCCTCGGCCCGCCCGGGGCGGCGCGACGGGGTCCACGTGGTGGGCTGGACCCTCGGGGACGGGGTCTTCCGCGCGGCGCTGGCGATCGGCGCCGGCACCGTGGCCGAGCTGCCCGCGTGCGAGGCGTGGCTCGTCGACCTCCTCGCCGACGCCGAGGAGTCACCCGGTCGCGGGCGGACCCTGGGCGTCATCGGAGGAGCCGGCGGCGCGGGCGCGTCCACGTTCGCCTGCGCGCTCGGCCAGCTCGCGGCCGCGCGCGGGCCCACCCTGGTCGTCGACACCGATCCGCTGGGTCCGGGGCTCGACCGGATGCTCGGGCTCGAGTCGGTCGCCGGCGTCCGCTGGGGGGAGCTCGCCGCGAGCTCCGGTCGGCTCGGGGCGCGGGCCCTGCGGGAGGCGGTGCCCCGGGCCGATGGGGGACCGCCGGGTCCCGGCGTCCTCACCTGGGCGCCGGGACCCGTCGTGGAGCCCGACTCCGTCGTCGTGCGGGAGGCGGTCGCCGCCGCCCAGCGCGGGCACGACCTCGTGGTGCTCGACCTCGACCGGCACGGCCGGACCCTCCTGGACGAGCTGGTGGCCCGGTGCGACCGCCTGCTGGTGGTGGTGCCGGCGACCCTGGCCGGGGCGGCGTCGACCGTCCGGCTCCTCGACCGGCTCGATCCCCCGCCGGGTGCGGCGCTGGCCGTGCGCCACGGGGGCGTCCCGTGGGCCGACCTCGAGCGGGCCACCCGCCTGTCCGTCGCCGTCGAGGTGCCGGACCAGCGCGGACTGGCGGAGTCGCTCGACCTCGGTCTCGGACCGTTGCGCCACCACCGGGTCCCGTTGGCCCGGGCCGCCCGCCGGGTGCTGGACGCCGCCGCATGACGCCGCCGACGATCGCGCCCGGCCTGCTGGACGAGGTGCGGGAGCGTCTCGCCGCCACCCCGGGCGACCTGTCCCCGCACCGGGTGGCCGAGGCGCTGCGGTCGGCAGGGCGACCTGTCGGGGACGCGATGGTGCTCGCCGTGCACGACGAGCTGCGTCGCGACGTGCTCGGCGCGGGTCCCCTCGAGCCCCTGCTGAGCCGGTCCGGGGTGACCGACGTGCTGGTCAACGGGGCCCACGAGGTGTGGGTCGACTGCGGCGACGGACTCGAGCTCACCGGCGTCCGGTTCCCCGATGACGCTGCGGTCCGTCGGCTGGCCCAGCGGCTGGCCGCCACCGGCGGGCGACGGCTCGACGACGCCATGCCGCACGCCGACGTGCGCCTCCCCGACGGCACCCGCTTCCACGCGGTCCTCGCTCCCACTGCGCGTCCGGGGACGGTGGTCTCGCTGCGCGTCCCCCGGGCCCGGGTGTTCACGATGGCCGACCTCGTGGCCGGGCGTTCCGTGACCGAGGAGGGCGCCGAGCTGCTCGCCGCGATCGTGACCGCCCGATCCGCCTTCCTGGTCACCGGCGGCACCGGCACCGGCAAGACCACGCTGCTGGCGGCGATGCTGTCGCTGGTCGACCCGGGGGAGCGGCTGGTCCTCGTCGAGGACTCCAGCGAGCTGCGCC
>NZ_JBFUMD010000111.1:0-9157 GCF_054049555.1 Nocardioides sp. P5_C9_2 | reverse complement strand
CGTCGGGACCGACCACCACCACCTGCTCCTCGTCGGAGGAGTCGTCCTGGCCGGGCCGGTGCTGGGGGCTGCCCTGCTGCTCGCTCATGTCGTCCACCCTAGCCGCGGGGCACAGGGGTGCCTGGGGGACGTCGTCGGGGGTGCCCGGGCGCGCGATCGTCGGGCACGTGTCCCGCGCGATCGTCCTCAGAGGGTCAGCACGATCTTCCCGATGTGGTCGCTGGACTCCATCAGCGCGTGCGCGGCCGCGACGTCCTCCAACGGCATCGTCGTGTGCACGATCGGTCGGACCGTGCCGTCGGCGACGAGCGGCCAGACGTTCTCCACCACGGATGTGCAGATCGCGGCCTTGTCGTCGGTCGGTCGCGCCCGCAGCGAGGTGGCGATCACCGCGCCGCGCTTGCGGAGCAGCGCATTGATGTCGAGCTCGCCCTTCGCACCGCCCTGCATCCCGATGATGACCAGGCGGCCCTCGGTGGCGAGCGCGTCGACGTTGCGCCCCAGGTAGGACGCCCCCATGTTGTCCAGGATGAMGTCGGCGCCGCCGTCGCCCCGGACGACCTCCACGAAGTCCTCCTCGCGGTAGTTGATCGTCACGTCCGCGCCCAGCTCGGCGCAGGCCGCGAGCTTGGCGGCGCTGCCGGCCGTGGCGAAGACCTTCGCCGAGGTCGCGCTGGCCAGCTGGATGGCCATGGTGCCGATCCCGCCGGAGCCGCCGTGCACCAGGAACCGGTCGCCCGGCTGGAGCCCGGCGACCATGAAGACGTTCGACCACACGGTGCAGGCCACCTCGGGCAGCGCCGCCGCCTCGACGAGCGAGACCCCCCTCGGCACCGGCATGAGCTGTCCCACGGGCACCACGACGTACGCCGCGTAGCCGCCGCCGGCGAGCAGCGCGCAGACCTCGTCGCCCACCGCCCAGCCCTCGACGCCCGCACCGAGTGCGGCGACCGTGCCGCTGCACTCCAGGCCGATGACGTCGGAGGCTCCCGGGGGTGGCGGGTAGAAGCCCTGGCGCTGCAGGGTGTCGGCCCGGTTGACGGCGGTCGCCGCGACGGCGACCAGGACCTCGCCGGGACCCGGCGTCGGGTCGGGCACCTCGCCCACGGACAGGACCTCGGGACCCCCGGTGCCGGAGGCGATGACGGCTCGCATGGGTCCACCATGCCAGCCGGTCCGCCGGCCCGTCCCGCAGCCCGTCCCGCAGGTCGGTCGGTCGGCCTACTCCTCCTCGAAGTCCTCGCCCGTGTGGTCGACCGTGGAGTCGTCGGGGACCTCGTCGTCGATGTCGTCGGGGTCCGGGGCGCCGGCGGGACGCTCCCACCGCTCGGCGAGGCCCTGGGCGAGCCCGGCCAGCCGCTCGATCTCGGCCGGGTCGGCGTCGCGGGCACCGACGGCCACGCCCAGCAGGTAGGCGGTGACGGGCGCCGCGGTCTTCTGCACGTTCCTGGCCGAGATGCGCGCCAGGTCGAGCACGAGGCCCTCGTCCACCTCGGTCTCGATGTCGAGCACGTCGCACAGCTCATCGATCCAGTCGTGGATGTTCACCCCCTCAATCTCCACCCGGGAGGATTCGGCGTGCAAGTACCTTCGACGTCCTCGCCGGGCGTGTCATGCCTGCAGGTCGCGCCAGTCCGCCCAGGTGTCCACGTCGCGCGCCTCCGCGCCGTCGGCCGGCACGTCCACGAGGTCCAGGTCGACCAGCAGTGCGCGCAGCGACATCCCGTGCTGGTGCTCGCGGTCGGGCCGCACCGCCGCGAGACGGTCGGTCGCGAGGACCCCCGCGAGCTGTCGGCGCCCGTCGGGGTCCACCAGGAAGGCGCCGTCCCGCCCGCTCGCCGCCACCCGGAGCCGTCGCAGGGTGTCCGACGTGACGTGCGGCATGTCCACCGCCAGCACCCCGACCAGGGCCGGCGCGCGCAGCAGCGCGTCGACGCCGGTGAGCAGCCCGGCCACCGGGCCGCCGCTGGGCGGGTCCTCGCGGGTGAAGGTCACCGGGCGCGAGATCGGCGACCGAGGGCCGACGACCACCACCTCGTCGGCGTCACGGAAGGCGTCGACGGCCAGCTCCAGCAGGGTCCGCCCCCGGAGCTCGAGCCCCGCCTTGTCGATGCCGTCCATGCGTGCCGCCGTGCCGCCCGCGAGGACGACCCCGGCGAAGCGCGCCTCGACCCGGTCCGGTGCCATGCCCACGAGTCTCCCAGCGGCGTCCTCCCGGAAGGCATCCGGTGCCGCCCGCTGTAGCCTTCGGGCCGTGTCCTCCCCCGCTCGTGCGCCCGTGAAGGGCCGCCGCATCGCCGACCGGCCGCCGTCGAGGCGGCGCACGGAGACGGCCGCCGACACGAGTCCCGGCGCCGCCTCTCCGCAGACCCGCGGCCTCCTGTGGCTGCTGGCCGGTCTGGTGCTGGTGGCCGGGGTGGCGACGCTGGTCGCGTCCGCGGTGGGCGTCGGACCGGGATGGGTCGACGGAGCCGGCGCGACAGCCGTGGCCACGGTCCTCTCGTGGGCGCTGGCGGTGCGGACCGGTGGCCGGTCCTGGGTGACCGCCGTCCTCGCGCTGGCGATCGGCGTCCTCGCGGTCGTCGTCGACACTCCCATGCTGCGTACGGGTGCCGCGGTCCTCACCGTGGTGGCCGGCGGTGTGCTGGCGGTGATGCTGACCGTCCCGGCGGCCACCTACTGGCGCGCCTGCCGCGAGGTCCTCGTGGCCACCCTCCTGGCGGGGGTCACCGCGCTGGCGGCGGTCGGCTTCGAGCCCACGGTCACGGTGCCCCGCTTCGACTACGCGTCGCTGCTGCTGGGCCTGGTGCTGGTCTTCGCCCTCGTCTACCGCCTCGGTGCCGGCCTCCACGGCCTCGGTCGTCGCGGCCTCGTCGCGGTCCTGGTGGGCGCCGTCCTCCTGGTCCTCACCCTGGCCTACGCCGATCTCCTGCGTCGGTACGGCGCAGGGTCGGTCGTCCTGTCCGTCCTCGACTTCGTCGACTGGACCACCGAACGGATCGGGGCCTTCCCCCGACCGCTCGTGGTGCTGCTCGGCATCCCGGCGCTGGTCTGGGGCACCCACATGCGCGCGCGCCGCCGGCAGGGCTGGTGGGTGTGCGCCTTCGGCGTCACCGCCACGATCCCGCTGTCCCAGGGCCTGCTCGACCCCGACGGCAGCTTCCTGGAGGCCGCGCTGCGGGCGGCGTACTCCCTCGTCCCCGGCCTGCTGCTGGGCTACCTCGTGGTGCGGGTCGACCTGGCGCTCACGGGTCCGCGTGGTCGTCGCGGCCGTCGCGCGGAGGAGGCCGAGGCGCACCGCCCCGAGCCCTCGCGCTTCGCGGAACTCTGACTACGCCCCGGTAACGGCTAGGTTCGCTCCCATGGCTCGCTCCCAGTCCACCGAGATCCTCRCCGAGATGGTGGCCAACGTCCTTGTCGTGTCGTGCGAGGTCGGCGACACCATCGCCCAGGGCGACACCGTCATCCTGCTGGAGTCGATGAAGATGGAGATCCCCGTCCTCGCCGAGCGGGCGGGCACCGTCACCGCCATCAAGGTCACCCCCGGCGACGTCGTCCAGGAGGGCGACCCGCTGGTCGTGCTGGACTGATCGCGTCGGCCCCGGTCGCGTGCGGCACAGTGACCCCATGCTGATCCGTGGAGCCGTCCTGGAGTCGATCGGGGCCTCGCGCCCGTACGCCGACTCGCGTCCCCTGACCATCAGTGAGCTCGAGCTGGACCCGCCCGGGCCCGGCGAGCTGCTCGTGCGGGTGGAGGCTGCGGGCCTGTGCCACTCCGACCTGTCGGTCGTCGACGGCAACCGGGTGCGCCCGGTCCCGATGCTGCTCGGGCACGAGGCCGCGGGCCGGGTCGTGGAGGCCGGGCCCGGTGCGACGGTCCCGGTCGGCACCCGCGTGGTGATGACGTTCCTGCCCCGGTGCGGTGAGTGCCCCGCCTGCGCCACCGACGGGCTCGCCCCGTGCGTCCCGGGCAGCGCGGCCAACAACGCCGGGCACCTCATCGGCGGCGCCCGCAGGTTGCACCGGGAGGGCGCCGACGTCTTCCACCACCTCGGCGTCTCGGGCTTCGCAGACCACGCGGTGGTCCACGAGACCTCGGTCGTCGCGGTGGACGACGACGTGCCCGCCGAGGTCGCCGCGGTGCTCGGGTGCGCCGTGCTCACGGGGGGTGGCGCGGTCCTCAACGCCGGTCGGCCGACACCGGGCCAGACCGTCGCCGTCGTGGGTCTCGGGGGAGTGGGCATGGCCGCGGTGCTCACCGCGCTCGCCCAGGACGGCGTACGCGTCGTCGGCGTCGACACCCTCCCGGAGAAGCTCGAGGCCGCCCGGCGGCTGGGCGCCCACGACGCGCTGACGCCCGCCGAGGCGGTCGAGCAGGGGCTCACCGCGGAGGTCGTGATCGAGTGCGTCGGACGCGCCCGCGCCTTCGAGGCGGCGATCGACCTCACCGCCCCCGGCGGGCGGACCGTCACGGTGGGGCTGCCCGCCCCCGACGACACGGCCACCGTCTCGCCGCTCGCGCTGGTCGCCCAGGGGCGCACCATCATCGGCAGCTACCTCGGGTCGGCCGTCCCCAGCCGCGACATCCCCGTCTTCGCCGACCTGTGGCGCGCCGGACGTCTTCCGGTCGAGCACCTGGTGTCGTCGCACGTCGCCCTCGAGGACATCAACGAGGGCATGGACCAGCTCGCCGACGGGCACGCGATCCGCCAGGTCATCCTCTTCGACTGAGCGACGATCAGCCCGCCGACTCCTCGGCGCGGTCGTCCTCGGCCCACCGGGTGTGGAACGTGCCGTCCCGGTCGACCCGCTCGTAGGTGTGCGCGCCGAAGTTGTCGCGCAGCGCCTGGATGAGCGCCGCCGGCAGCCGGTCGCGCCGCAGGCCGTCGAAGTAGGCCAGCGACGAGGAGAACGCCGGGGTCGGCACGCCGCCGCGCGCCGCCGTCGCGACCACCTCGCGCCAGGCGTCCACGCCGTCCTTGACGGCGTCCGCGAAGTACGGCGTGGTGAGCAGGGTGGTGAGGTCCGGCTCGTCGGCGTACGCCTCCTTGATCCGGTCGAGGAACTGCGCCCGGATGATGCAGCCGCCACGCCAGATGGTGGCGACCTCGCCGAGGTCGATGTCCCAGCCGTGCGCCTCGGCGCCGGCCGCGACCTGGTCGAACCCCTGGGCGTAGGCGACCACCTTGGAGGCGTACAGCGCCGCGCGCACCTGGTCGACGAAGACGTCGCGGTCGACCTCGACGCGCTGCGTCTCCGGGTCGGTGGTGAAGACCTCGCGGGCCGCGGCGCGCTGCTCGGTGTGGCCCGAGAGCGAGCGCGCGAAGGTCGCCTCGGCGATGCYGGTGACCGGCACGCCGAGCTCGAGGGCGTTCTGCACGGTCCAGCGGCCGGTGCCCTTCTGCTCGGCGGCGTCGCGCACCACGTCGACGAACGCCTGTCCGGTCGCGGCGTCGGTGTGGCGCAGCACGTCGGCGGTCATCTCGATGAGGAACGACTCGAGGTCGCCGCCGTTCCACTCCTCGAAGATGTCGGCCACCTGCGCGGGCTCCAGGCCGAGCACCGAGCGCAGCAGGTCGTAGGACTCCGCGATGAGCTGCATGTCGGCGTACTCGATGCCGTTGTGCACCATCTTCACGAAGTGACCGGCGCCGTCGGGACCGACATGGGCGCAGCACGGGGTGCCGTCGACGACCGCGGCGATCGACTCGACCACCGGGCGCAGCCGCTCGTAGGCGTGCTCGGAGCCGCCGACCATGATGGACGGGCCGTTGAGCGCGCCCTCCTCGCCGCCCGAGACGCCCATGCCGACGAAGTGCAGGCCCTTCTCGGCCAGCGCCTCCTGACGGCGGATCGTGTCGGTGAAGTGCGCGTTGCCGGCGTCGACGACGATGTCGTCCTCGTCCAGCAGGGGCACCAGCTCGTCGATCACCGCGTCGGTGGCCTCGCCGGCCTTCACCATGATGACGATCGCGCGGGGCCGGGCGATCGCGGCGACCAGCTCCTCCAGCGACTCGGTCCCGACGAAGTCACCCTCGTCGCCGTAGCCGTCCAGCAGCGCGGTCGTCCGTGCGGTCGTGCGGTTGTGCACCGCGATGGTGTGGCCGTTCCGGGCGATGTTGCGGGCCAGGTTGCGCCCCATGGTCGCGAGGCCGGTGAGGCCGATGGTCGCTCGAGCCTGCTCGTCGGTCATGTGGCGGCAACCCCGCTCGCCGGGCGCCTATTCCGGGCCGACGGCGCACGGCGGGTAGCCTCGGCGGCGAGCCGACCCGGCTCGCCGGACGAGGGAGCCGTACCCGGACAGCGACAAGACGGCCTCATGGAGGTCGTCATGGCATGGATCGTGCTCGTCGTGTCCGGGGTGCTGGAGGCCTTGTGGGCCGTGGCCCTGGGTCGCTCCGAGGGGTTCTCGCGTCCCGTCCCGTCCGTGGTCTTCGTCGTCGGTCTCGTGCTGAGCATGGGCGGACTGGCCTACGCGATGCGCACCCTGCCGATCGGGACGGCCTACGCCGTGTGGGTCGGCATCGGCGCGGCGATCACGGTGGGCTTCGGGATGGCCACGGGGGCCGAGCCGGCGAGCCTGGTCAAGGTGGCGCTGATCGTCGGGCTCGTCGGCTGTGTGGTCGGACTCAAGCTCACCCACTGATCCGGACCCGCCGCTTGCCCCGCGGTCCGGCACGCCCCAGGCTGGCACGATGACGCACGACTTCGACGCCGACTACTGGGAGTCCCACTGGCGGGAGGTCGGCGCGGAGGACGGACGTCCGCCCGTGCCCGCCAACCCGTACGTCGCCTCCGGCACGGCCGGCCTGGTACCGGGCACGGCGCTGGACGCCGGGTGCGGCGAGGGCGCCGAGGCGATCTGGCTGGCCGAGCACGGCTGGCAGGTCACCGCGGCCGACATCTCGCAGCAGGCACTGACCCGGGCCGCCGACCGTGTGGCGGACGCGTCGCCCGGTGTGCGGGTCACGTGGGTCCGCGCCGACCTGGACACCTGGGAGCCGCCGCAGCAGTACGACCTGGTGACCACGCACTACGCGCACCCCGCCATGCCCCAGCTGGCGTTCTACGAGCGCCTCGCCACCTGGGTCGCGCCGGGCGGGACCCTGCTCGTCGTCGGCCACCTCCAGGAGCCCGGTGGCGGGCACGGACACGGGCACGGGCACGCACACGAGCCGCAGGACGGTCACGCGCACGGCCGCGGCGACCGACGGCCTCCCGAGCAGGCGACCGTCACCGCCGCGAGCGTGGTCGGCCGCCTCGACCCGACGCTCTGGGAGGTCGTCAGCGCGGACGAGCCGGTCCGGGCGGTGGGCGACGGAGCGGGAGAGCTGCACGACGTCGTCGTCCGGGCCACGCGCCGGGCGGCTCCCGACGACGGGCTCACCCCRCACGGGTGATCTCCTCGCGCCCGCGGCGGTGCTTCCGTGGACGGGCCCGCGAGCAGCCCCGGCGAGAGGAACCGCGACATGAGCGAGGTCGACGCGACGACGGCGAAGGGCGMGACCGGCGTGCTGGTGGCCACCTGCGTCTCCACGCTGGTGGTCAACGCCAACACCTCCGCGGTGAGCATCCTGCTGCCGGCCATCAGCGCGGACACGGGCATGTCGGTCGAGACGCTGCAGTGGGCCGTCACCGGCTACTCGCTGGTCGGTGCCGCCGTGATCGTGACCTCGGGCGCGCTGGGCGACCTCTTCGGCCGCAAGCGGGTCTTCCAGCTCGGTCTCCTGCTCTTCGTCGCGTCCTGCGTGCTCATCGCCCTCGCCGACTCGGGCGGCATGGTGATCGCGGGACGCCTCGTGCAGGGCGCGGCCGGCTCGACGATCCTGGCCTGCGGGCTGAGCCTGCTCACCGTGGCCAACAGCGGCTCCGCGCAGGTGCGGGCGGTGTCCCTGTGGGGGGCCGCCGCGGCCGTCGGTGCCGCGGCCGGGCCGCTGGTGGGTGGCGTGCTCGTCGACGTCGCCGGGTGGCAGGGACTGTTCTGGATCGACGCCGCCATCGCGGTCCTGGTCGTGCTGCTCACGGCCGCCACCGTCTCGGAGTCACGCGACCCCGACCGACCCCCCACGATCGACTACGCAGGCTCCGCCCTCGTGGCCCTGACCCTCGCACCCCTGATCCTCGCCCTGAGCAAGGGCAGCGACTGGGGCTGGGTGTCGCTCGCCACCGTCGGCTGCCTCGTGGTGTCGGTGCTCGCGGGCATCGGGTTCGTCGCCGTCGAGCGACGCGTCTCGCTCCCGCTCCTCGACCTCGCGCTCCTGCGCAACCGGGTGCTGGTCGGGTCGACCATGGCCATCCTGATCGGCGCCGGCACCATCAACGCGCTGATGTTCGTGCTGAGCCTCTACCTCCAGGACCCCAGCACCCTCGGGTTCAGCCCGTTGGACGCCGGCCTCGCCACCCTGCCCGCCACCGTCGGGCTGGTCGTGGTCGCACCCCTGGTTCCCCGCCTCGCCACGAAGTTCGGCGGCCGCCAGGTCGTCGGCCTCGGTTTCCTGGTCACCGCCCTCGGCTTCTCCGCGGTCGGCCTGGTCGACTCCTCCTGGCAGTACGGCGCCTTCGTGCTGCCCCTGATCGCCATCGCCGTCGGCATGGGGCTGTCCAACGGCCCGGCGTCGGCGGCGTCCACCGCCTGCGTCCCGCCCGCGCAGGTCGGCTCGGCGTCCGGGGTCTCGAACATGGCGCGCTACGTGGGTGCCGCCGTGGCGACGGCACTGGCAGCGACGATCTACGGCTCGGTGACCGCCAACGGCATCGCCGACGGGGCCTCCGACGCCGACGCACTGGCATCGGGACTGTCCGCGACGTCGTGGCTGATGGCCGGGTTCAGCTTCGTCGGCGTCCTCATGGCCGTGCTCATGGGACGCAGGTTCCGCGCCTCGCAGGGCACCCTCGGCGACGCCGCGGCGGCCGCCTCCGCCCACACCCACACGCTGCCCACCACGGCGAGCGGGGCGGCCCCGGAGCCCGCCGCCCGGTCCTGAGCCGCCGCGCGTCCGTCGCGCTCCCGGCACGATCCTGCTCGTCCGAGCGGAACATCCGACGGCCGGGAGCAGTCAGATGTGCCGCGCTGGCGGCTGGCCGCCCGCAACGAGCGACAGCCGGACCCAGGGGATCCGGCTGTCGCTCGACTGGCTGGCGGTGGCGGTGGGATTTG
>NZ_JBFUMD010000110.1:0-9173 GCF_054049555.1 Nocardioides sp. P5_C9_2 | reverse complement strand
CCGAAGTCCTCGCCGCGGTACGACGCCACGGAGCCGGCGAGGCCCCAGACCAGCAGCGGCGCCGCCTTGAAGCGGGGGCCGTTCGGCGCCACCCCCTCCAGGCGGATCCGGCCGGCGTGGAGCATGGTCCGCGCCATCGGCCCCATCGTGGCGAGCACGACCCTGCTGTCCCAGCCGGCCTCCGGGAGGGCACTGCCCATCGCCGTCATCACGCGGGTCGCCGGGGTCGCGGCCAGGTCGATGCGCCAGGCGAGCTCGTCCCCGATCGTCACCTCCAGGGTCCGCTCCCCGGGCCAGGACACGTCGATACGCGGTACGCGCTCCACGGTGACCGCCGAGGAGAAGTAGCGCGGACAGGTGAGCTCGGGCGCGCCGTTGGTGTGGATGGTCCAGCGCCCCTGCGGGTCGCGGTGCCAGACCGTCCGGTACGGCGGGCCGATCGAGGTGGCCAGCATGTCCCGCAGGGCGAGGTAGTGACCACTCGCGAAGGGCACGCCCATCACGCCGTAGCCGGTGAAGCGTTCGTCGTCGCCGTCGGCGAGTCGAGGGTGCTGCCGCAGCGCCTCGACGGCCCGGCGTGGGGTTGTCGTCGTCATGCGTCCAGCGTCGTCGGTGAGTACGCCGCGCGCCTGAGGCATCCGCCTCACTCGCGGCCGACGCGGGCTCACGGACGCGCGGGCAGCAGCGGGAGCAGCAGCTCCAGCAGGGCCTGCTCCGTCTCCTGCGCCGAGAGGTGGCCGTCGACGCGCAGGATGCGCCAGGTCGTGGCGTCGCAGAGGGCGACGACCTGCGCGAGTCGCCGCGCACGGGTCGTCTCGTCCGGCCCGTCGGCCCAGGCGCCGGCGAACGCCTCCCGGCACCAGCCGACGTGGTAGTCGCGGGCCCGGGCGGCGAGCTCGGGCACGCCCGGCGCCTGGTGGGCCTCGGCGTACATCTTGAGGATGAGGGTGCCGTGGTCCTCGTAGTAGCCGACGAGTGCGTGCACGGTGTCCGCGGGCGCCTCCCCCAGCGCCGCGCCCCGCTCTGCGGCGAGGCGGACGAGCTCCCGCTCGATGGTCGCGACCAGCAGGCCGGGCTTGCTGCCGAAGCGCCGGAGCACGGTCTGCACGGTGACGTCGGCGTCCGTGGCGACGTCCTCGAGCCGGATGCGGTCGTAGGGGACCTCGGCGTACCGACCCAGCATCGCGTCGAGGATGCGTTCGCCGGTCTGCTCGGCCGCCTCGGCACGCGCCGTCATCCGGTACGCGCGAAGGGTCTTGCTTTTCATGACAGTGACGTTAACATCGATATATTCATGTGAGTGACACTCACACCAAGTTGAGACACGGGGACCTGCCATGGACCACCACGACCACCCGGGGCCGAGTGCCGACCCGCGGCGCGAGAGCGCCACGATCGCCCGCACCCGCCTCGGCCGACTGCACGTCCGCACCATCGGGGAGGGAACGCCCACCGTCATGTGGTCGTCGATGTTCGTCGACAGCCACACGTGGGACCCACTGGTCCCGCTGCTGCCGGACGGGCGCCGCTACGTGCTGGTCGACCCGCCGGGGCTCGGCCTGAGCGAGCCGCTGCACCGGGTGAGCGACATCCGGGAAGCCGCGGACGCGGCCGCCGACCTTCTCGGCGACCTCGGGATCGACCGTCCGGTCGACTGGCTCGGCAACGCCTTCGGCGGGCACGTCGGCCTCGCGCTCGGCACCCGGCCCGGCGTGCTCCGCAGCCTGGTGGCGGTCAGCTCGCCGACGGAGCCGATCGACGCGTCGCTCCGCCGCCAGATCCGGCTGCTGCTGCCGGTCCTCCGCCTCGCGGGTCCCGTCGGACCGGTGCGGTCGGCGATCGTCGACGCCATGCTCACCGACGCCTCCGCCGCCGACCCGTCGGTCCGCCGGACCGTCGTGGAGTCGCTGGGCCGACCCAGCCGGCGCAGCATGGCGATGGCCATCCGGTCCTTCATCCTGCACCGGGTCGACGTCACCGCGGAGCTCGCGGATCTCGCCGTGCCGAGCCTGTTCGTCGCCTCCGACGACCGCGGGGACTGGCGTCCCGAGGACGCTGCGGCGGCCGCCGCACTGGCCCCCGACGCCGAGCTCGTCACGATCGGGGCTGCCCGCACGCTGGTCCCCCTCGAGCAGCCGGAGGCGCTGGCCGCCGAGATCCGCCGGTTCTGGGACCGGCTGGCCCGAGCCGTACCGTCGTGACCATGTGGCGCACCCTCCCGCTCCCGGGTCGACCGGTCCTCGGGGCCTCCGGCCTCCGGTCCCGGGCCCGCGAGCACCCAGACACCTCGACCCTGGGCTCGCCGACCGGCCCGCCCTCGACGCGGACGGCGCTCGGCGAGCTCGGCGCCGCCCTGGACGCGGTCCGACTGGTGGGGGCCCTGCCGCGCCTGGCCACGGCTCCCCGCGGCGACGGCCACCTGGTGGTGGACATCCCGGGATGGCGCGCTCCCGAGGTCACCGGTGCGCCGCTGCGCGCCTACCTGCGCGCCTTGGGCTACGACGCCCGGGGTTGGGGCTTCGGCACCAACACGGGCGACCCACGACGTGACGTCGACCGGCTGGCCGGACGCGTGCTCGAGCTGGTCGACCGGGCGGGCTCGCCGGCGTCGCTGGTGGGCTGGAGCCTGGGCGGCGTGATCGCTCGCGAGGTGGCCCGCCGCCATCCGGAGGCCGTACGGCGGGTCGTCACGTACGGCACGCCGGTGATCGGCGGACCGATCCACACCACCGTCGCCCGCGCGCCGGGCAGCGGCTCCGGTGCCGGTCGGGTCACCCGACGACTCGACGCCGTGGCACCCATCCGCGTGCCGCTCACGGTGCTCTTCTCCACGCGGGACGGGATCGTCTCCTGGAAGGCGTGCATCGACCGCTCGACGCCGGGCGTGGAGCACGTGGAGGTGTCCTCGACCCACCTCGGCATGGGCGTCGATCCGGACGTGTGGATGATCGTCGCCGACCGGCTCGCCCGCGACGCGGCCTGACCCGCACGTCAGCCGTGGACGACGCGCACCCAGTCGATGGCCCCGGAGTAGTAGTCGCACCCGACAGCTCGCTGGTCGCACAACCGCTTGCCGCCGAGGACGAACGGGTCGCCGTTGTCGATGGGGCCGGTGCGTCCCGCGGTGCGCGCCACCAGGACGCCGTCCACATACTGCGAGACCGAGGTCGCGGTGTGGACGCAGGCCACGGTGTG
The DNA here is from genome assembly GCF_054049555.1 of Nocardioides sp. P5_C9_2. Taxonomy (NCBI): domain Bacteria; kingdom Bacillati; phylum Actinomycetota; class Actinomycetes; order Propionibacteriales; family Nocardioidaceae; genus Nocardioides; species Nocardioides sp. P5_C9_2. The sequence continues at coordinate 5,978 of NZ_JBFUMD010000110.1, read as the reverse complement.
CCACGCCTCGTCGTCGAGGCGCCGGGTGCCGGTGGCCACCACGACGCTGCCGTCGGCGCCCCTGAAGACGCACCGCAGTCCACTGGCGTCCTCGACCTTGATCTGGCCGCCACGGGTGACGGCCTGGCCCTTCTGCATGATGTTGCCGTGTGACGTGTTCGTGCTGAACCTGAACTCCACCATCCAGGGGACGGACGGGTCGGGGATGTCGAGGTCGGCGCTGTCGGCCACCTGCACGAGTCTTGGCAGCGCGACCGGGGGACAGTCACGGCACCGCGACGACCAGGCGTAGTCGGAGCCCCGGAGGACGAGCCCCGCAGCCGCGGCGTTCGCACTGATCGACCCGGGGTGCCCGCTACCGCTGCCGTCGACCATCGTCGTGGACCCCGCCGGCTCGTCCATGGGCCAGTAGGCGACCACGACCTGGCCCGCCGACAGCGCGGGAAGTGCGGGCGGGCTCGTCGGCGAGGGAGTGGGCGTCGGGATCGGGGTCGGGGTCGGCGAGGGGGTGGGCGTCGGGATGGGGGTCGGAGAGGGATTGGGCGTCGGGGTCGGAGAGGGAGCGGGAGTGGTGCTCGTCGTCCGGACGATGGCGATCGGGGTGATCCGCCGGGACAGGACCCGACCGCGCACGGTCCACCGCGGGACGCGGACGCGGTACCGCACCAGCGTGGACTCCGCCCGCGGCAGCCTCGTCACCAGCGTGTAGCGGCCGCTCCCGGCGCTCGTCCCGGAGGCGACCGGCTTCCAGGAGCGGCCCACCGCGCGTTGCAGCACCACCCGGCGCTCGACTCGCGGCACGACCCGGCCGCGGGCGCTGATCCTCGAGCCCGGCTCGGCGACGTCCGGCGAGAGCCGCAGGCTGCCGGAGACCTTGCGCTGGCTCGCCGAGGCCCGGGGCTGCTCGCGCCACGTCATCCCGCTCATCACGACGGCCAGGGCCAGGGCCAGGATCCCGACAGCGGCGGCCAGCCGGCGACGTACGGTCACGTGCTCTCCCAGCAAGAGTGCGATCGCGGAGGCATCCGACCCTAGACCCGGTGACCCTCGGCGCCAAGCACTCCACGAGTGCAGGGCGACCAGGCGTCCAGCACCTCGGCGAGGGGCTGTGGTCGATCAGGCCCCCAAGGTGTGGGGCCTCACCTGCTCCGGCTCGAGGATCGGATCGGGCCGGGCCTCCTCGGTCGGGGCGTCCTCGGCCGGGCGCACCTGCCTCTGCTCGGCGGTGAAGGCCGACGTCACGGTCCGCATCGCCTCGCTGAGCTCGCCCGGGATGACGAAGTAGCCGTTGCCGTGCTCGGCGAGGCGGGGCAGCATCTCGAGGTACTTGTAGGCCAGCACCTGCGGGTCGGCGTCGTTGTCGTGGACCGCCTGGAAGACCCGCTCCAGCGCCTTGGCCTCGCCGTCGGCCTCGAGGATCTTCGCCTGCTGGCGGCCCTCCGCCTCGAGGATCAGCTTGTTGCGGGTGCCCTCCGCGGTGAGGATCAGCGACTGGCGATGACCTTCGGCCTGGAGGATCACCGCCCGCTTGTCCCGCTCGGCGCGCATCTGCTTCTCCATCGCCTCCTGGATGCTGCGCGGCGGGTCGATGGCCTTGATCTCCACCCGGTTGACCCGGATGCCCCACTTGCCGGTGGCCTCGTCCAGCACGTCCCGCAGGCGGAGGTTGATCGTCTCCCGGGAGGTCAGCGTGCTCTCGAGGTCCATCGACCCGATGAGGTTGCGCAGGGTGGTGACGGTGAGCTGGTCGATGGCCTGGAGGTAGTTGTTCACCCCGTAGGCCGCCGCCCGCGGGTCGGTGATCTGGTAGTAGAGGACGGTGTCGATGGCGACGACGAGGTTGTCCTCGGTGATCACCGGCTTGGGTTGCGAGGTGTAGACGGTCTCCCGGACGTCGAGCTTGGTGTTGACCCGGTCGACCAACGGGATGATGAGGTTCAACCCGGGCTGGAGGGTCCGCTGGTAGCGGCCGAACCGTTCGATGTTGTAGCGCCGCGCCTGCGGCACGATGCGGATCGCCGAGGCCACCAGCAGGGCGACGAGCACGGCCAGGACGGCGACCGGAACCCACAGCTCCATCGCGATCACGCCTCTCTGGGTCGGGGGTCGGGCACGGGGTCGGGCAGGGGGTCGTGCGGGTGCACCAGGGCGGTGGCACCGTCGATCTGGAAGACGTCGACACGCACGCCCGCCGGGATCACCAGGTCCTCGTCGTAGGACCGGGCCGACCAGTCCTCGCCGGAGAGGTGCACCAGCCCACCGGTGGAGCTGACCTCGCGGGTGACCAGCGCCGACCGCCCGACCAGGGCGTCACTGCCGTCGAGCGAGGGCGGTGGGAGGACCAGGTGCCGCTTCGCGATCGGGCGCACCGCCAGCAGGGCGACCCCGCCGGTGACGGTGAAGGCGAGCAGCTGCACCGGGACCGGCGCCCCGAGGCCCGCGGCCACCGCGGCGACGAGCGCGGCACCCGCCAGCAGGCCGAACGCCAGCGTCAGCGTGAGGATTTCCACCACGCCGAGGACTACGGCTGCGATCAGCCAGGCGTACGACCACATGAGACCGTCCATCCGAAGATGTGGTCCCCATCGTAGCGCCGGCGTCCGCGGATCCCAGGTCCGTCGGTTCTGGGACCGGCCGGCCGAGCAGGACCGGGTACTAGGACCAACGTCCAATGGCACCCCGGAGGGTGCCGCCGACAGGCTGTGAGCCCTGGGTGGCGTGACCGCACACGCCGCAGAGCGGAGCGTCGTCATGAACAGAGCCAGCCTGCACCGCACCAGAGGATGGGTACGGGCCAGAGGATGGGTACGGCGCGTGGTCGCGCCGACGGTCCTGGCGCTCGGCGCCGCGACGATGACGGCGGGGGTGCTCACCGTGCCCGCCACCGCCGCGAGCTCCGACGGGTGCGAGGGCGGTGGGTTCAGCCTGGTCAACCTGGCGACCGGCACCGCCGTCGCCTCGGGTGCGACCGGGGCCACGGTGCCCGCGGCCGCCCTGGGTGAGCGGTTCGGCGTACGGGGCCTCTACAACCAGTTCGACGTCCGCGCGGCGGACTTCGCCGTGCTGGACTACGCATTCACCGGAGCGGCCAACGACAACGACATGACCGGCGGCCGCTTCACGCCCGTGTGGGCCAGCAAGGTGCCCGACCACCGGGGGGCGACGCTCACCGGCGACGTGGCGGTGAGCATCGACGGGGAGGACCTGGTCATCACGCGCACCGGTCCCGCGCTGTCGATGAAGATCCAGGCCAAGGACTGCGCCCAGGGCGGCATCTTCCAGATGGAGCCGGAGCGTGAGGACGGGCAGACGACCCGGATCGTGCACACGCTCGCCCAGTCGGCCGACCCGGCGCTCCGGCCGTTCTTCTTCGACAACACCAACTTCCGCGAGCGGGTCGGCCAGTTCCTCGGGGACGAGTGCACGAGCGTCACCACCGGGCCACCCGGCCAGCTCTGCGTCAAGGTCAGCACCCGCACCAACATCGGCAACGACTTCTCGCCCGCCTTCGTGGCCCGGGACAGCGCCCAGGTCGCCGAGCGCGTCGACCAGCCGGCGTGCAACACCGCCACCCCCGTGACCCCGAGCGTCGAGCACTGCGGCAGCCAGTCGATCTGGGACGTCGCCAGCGGCGGCCGGATGGGCTTCGTGACCGGCGAGGACGCCGTCGAGGTGGGCAACCCGCCCACCGACTGCGTCCAGGACTGCCAGGCACAGAACCAGGTGCGCGGTCGTCTCGCCGTGCTGGGCTTCCCGTTCCCGGTGCCGGCCGGCAGCCGGCTGACGCCCGCCACCGCGGCCGGGGCCCTGCCGGTTCCCGCCCCGGTACCCGCGGCCGGCTCACCCGCCTCGACCGGTGCGCCGTCCTCGACGGGTACGCCGTCCTCGGCCGGGCAGGTGCGACCGTCCGCGCCGCGGATGAGGAGCGCCGTCGCGGGTCGGCCCGGCGGTCGCACCACCGCCACCGCTCGGTGGCGGCCCGTCGCCGGGGCCGTCGGCTACCAGGTCCGCGCGGTGCGGGTCGGGGCACACAGCCGGACGATCACCTCGGACAGGCTGAGCGGCAGCGCCCGCTCGCGCACGATGACGCTGAGGCGGGGCAGCTACCGCTTCACGGTCCGTGCCATCAACGCCGCCGGCGCCGGCGCGTGGTCGACGAGGTCGAACACGGTGCGCGCTCGCTGACCCGGGTGTCGCGGTCTCGCGCCCTCTCGGGGGTGCGAGACCGCGGCTTCCTGCGTCCTCGGTCAGGAGCTCCGGGGGTCGGCCAGGACGTCGCGCCAGGAGTGCTGGGGCTCGTAGCCGAGGAGGTCGCGCGCCTTGTCGACGGCGTAGAACGTCTCGTCGCGACCCATCTCGCGGCGCACCTCCACCCCGTCGTAGAAGCGGTCCCGGACCTCCTCGTTGGTCGCGGCGACCGACATGTCGGCGTTGGCGACGTTGAAGACCTCGTAGCCCAGCCCGTCGACCTCCAGGCAGCGCTGCACCATCTGGCCGAGGTCCCGCGTGTCGATGTAGGCGAAGACGTTGCGGCGCCGCAGCGACGGGTCGTCGAGGAACGGCGGGAACATCTCGGCGTACTCGTGCGGCTCGATGACGTTGTTGATCCGCAGCCCGTAGACGTCGGCGCCGGTGCGGGCCTGGAAGGACCGCGCGGTCACCTCCCCCGCGACCTTCGACATCGCGTACGAGTCCTCCGGGACCGTCGGGTGCTCCTCGTCGACCGGCACGTACAGCGGTCGCCGCTCGCCCTGGGCGAAGCAGATCCCGTACGCCGTCTCCGAGGACGCGAAGATCACCTTGCGCACCCCCAGCCGGGTCGCGGCCTCGAGCACGTTGTAGGTGCTGAGCACGTTCGTGGCGTAGGTCCTGGCGTCGGACGCGAGCAGGATCGCCGGCACCGCCGCGAAGTGCACCACCGCGTCGTAGCTCGGCTTCTCGGCGAGCTCGAGCTCGTCGAAGGTCGCCAGTCCGGCGAGGGCCGAGTAGGTCTCCCCGGCGTCGGTGAGGTCGACCCGCAGGTCGGCGATGTCCGGGTGCCCCAGCGGGACGAGGTCGGCGTTGGTGACGTGGTGGCCCTGGGCGGCGAGGTACGGCGCGACGTGCTGTCCGGCCTTGCCGCTGGCCCCGGTGAAGAAGATGCGCATGGCTGCCCCAACCGCGGGCGCCGCTCGATCCTTCCCGGGGCGCGAGCCGTCCTCAGGGTGCCCTCAGCCCGAGGCCCCACACTGGTGGTCGACCTCAGCAGGGAGAAACGATGAGCGGCACGACACTGACCCCCCGATCCCACGAGGTCCTCACCCGCGTCGAGGCGTGGGCGCACCGGGGGCCCGTCCGGGCCGTCGTCGTCAAGGTCGGCGTGAGCATCGTGGGTCCGCTCCTGCTCGTGGCCGGCGTCGCCATGCTGGTGCTGCCCGGGCCGGGGCTGGTGGTGATGGCGCTGGGTGCGGCGCTCCTGGCACTGGAGTACGAGTGGGCCCGCCGCGTCCTGCTCTCCTGCGGTCGGGTGCTCGACAAGGGGCGGCGATCGGTGCTGCCGACGGACGCGTCCCTCACCCGGCGCATCCTCGGAGTCGCCACGACCGTGGGCTTCCTCGTCGCGACGACCGGGATCACCGCGGCGGTCACGACGTACGTCGGTTCGACGTTCGTCTGACCCCTCGGGACTCTCCTCGCGGGACCGTCCGACCGGCCCGGCGACGCCGCACGAGTGCCCCGCCCGCGACCGCCGCGGCGGCCACCAGCCAGCCGGCGAGGACGTCCACCACGTAGTGCTCCCCGGTGTGGACGAGGGTGACGGCCATCGCCAGCGCGTAGGCGGCCAGCACGACCCGCCACCCCCTGGTGGCGATCGGCCAGAGGAACAGGGCGACCAGCAGCGCGGCACCCGCGTGCAGCGACGGCATCGCCGCCACCGGGTTGCTCTCCCCCTGGCCGGAGGCGGTCAGGGTGCCCACCCAGTCGAGGTGGAGGTACTC
>NZ_JBFUMD010000109.1:0-9176 GCF_054049555.1 Nocardioides sp. P5_C9_2 | reverse complement strand
TTGCGGGACGGCTACAGCACCTACCACGGGCTGGGCCTCGGCCTCCCCGGAGCGAGACGCCTCATGGACGGGTTCCACCTGAGATCGGTCCCCGGTGAGGGGACCACCGTGACGATGGAGAAGTGGTTGCCGTGAATCGATCAGCACCTATCAGCGAGCAGCACGAGAGAGGCGGAGACATGACCGATCACTCCAGCAACCAGACCGGTGCCGGACCCGCACCCAGCGACGAGCAGCTGCTCCCCGAGCTGGTCGCTCACCTGCGTGACAACCGCACTGAGCTGCGGCAGCAGTGGGCCGAGCGGATCACCCAGGCGCACCTGCTCTCCTCGATGACGAACCAGGAGGTGTTCTCCGAGGCGACCTCGGTGTACGACAACTACGTCGAGGTGCTCGAGACCGGCAGCGTCGAGGCGCTCCGGGACTACGCACGCGACCTCTCGGAGCGGATCATCCCGCGGGGCGTCGAGACGGACGAGGTGATCGGGATCGTCCTGCTGCTGAGGGACGTGCTGGCGCGCTCGCTCTTCGAGAAGTACCGCGAGGACTTCGAGCTTCTCAACCACGTGCTCGACGCCTACGAGCCGGCAGCCAATCGCATCGCGAACACGGTCTCCGTCAGCTTCGTCGAGCAGCGGGAACGGGTCATCCGCAAGCAGCAGGACGCGCTGCTCGAGCTCTCGACCCCGGTGCTCCAGGTGCGGGAGCGGTTGCTGATCCTGCCGATCATCGGTGTGCTCGACCAGGACCGGGCCCAGCAGCTCACCGAGCAGCTGCTCCACGGGATCCGGGCACACCGGGCCAAGCTGGTGGTCATCGACGTCACGGGGGTGCCCGACATGGACGAGACCGTGGCCAACTCACTCGTCGACACCGTGACGGCCTCCCGACTCATGGGAGCGGACGTGATCATCACCGGGCTCTCCTCCGAGATCGCCCAGACCCTCGTCACCATCGGGGTCGACCTCAGCAAGATGCACACGGTCGGAGACTTGCAGGGGGGAATCGAGGAAGCGGAACGGCAGCTCGGGTTCCGGGTCTCGAAGGTGCCGCATGCCGACTGACGCCGCTACTGCTCCGCGCCCGCCCCTGCCAGCCTCGATCCTCTCGCAGGGGCCGAACCTGATCGTCTCGATCCACGCTGCGCTCGACGACGAGCAGCTCGTCCGGCTGCAGCGCGACCTCCTCGAGCGGGTGGGACGGGACCGGTCGCGCGGGATCCTCATCGACGTGGCGGCGCTGGACGTCCTTGACTCCTTTGCCGCGAGGACGCTGGCCGACCTCGCCTACATGGCTCAGCTGCGCGGTGCTCGGACCGTGGTGGTCGGGATCGCCCCGGACGTCGCGATGACGCTGGTCCGCCTCGGCGTGCGGATCCCCCTGACGCAGACCGCACTCGACCTCGAGGAGGGTCTGGAGTGGCTCGGGGCGTGACGGACCCACTCGAGCGCTTCCGCCTCGACTACGCCCCGCTGCTCCTGCGCCACCTCGCCCAGCGGGACGAGTCGGGGCTGCAGGCGGCCTACCAGCTCGGGCGCCGAGCGATGCAGGAGTCGGTCGGTCTCCTCGACGTCGTGCGGGTGCACAACGAGCTGTTCCTCGAGGTTCTCACCACCGTCCGCCACCTCGACGAGGTCACAGACCTGGCAGAGGCCGCGTCCAACCTCCTGATCGACCTGGTCGCATCCTTCGAGGTGGCCCAGCGCGGCTTCATGGACGTACGGCGTGGGCATGCTGCCCCGCGTGTCCATGACCCGGGACAGGCGGGCGCATGACGCGAAGATCGTGACGGTCGGAGTGCGCGCTGGGGGGGCGGTAGGTCGTCTCGGGGCCTCACGGTGCCAGTGGGGCAGCGTCATGCGGACGACCGGGCGGAGTCACAGGGGTGTGGTCCTCATCAGGAGGACCTCGCGTCCTCCCTCCTCCTCAAGGCGGTCACCATGCTTCGCATCACGCTCATCAACGACGACGAGATCGTCAGGCGAGGCGTCGTCGCGATGTTGAGCCGCTACGACGCCCAGATCCGGTTTGCCGAGCACGCGGACCCGCCCGGCCCCCAGGTCGACATCGCCCTCGTCGACATCTTCGCCCCGGACCACAGCCACGGCTCCAACCTCGCGCGGCTCGTCGCCGACCCACGCGTCCGTCGGACAGTCGTCTACACGTGGAACTTCCAGCCCTGGCTGGCCCGGGACGTCATCGACCAGGGGGCCTCGGGGTACCTCTCCAAGAGCCTGACCGCGGCCCAGCTCGTGGCCGCTCTCCAACAGGTGCACGGAGGCAAGACCGTGGTGTCCCCGTCGACCAGCACCAACACCGCCGTCGGCAGCGGCTGGCCCGGTCGGGAGGAAGGACTCACGACCCGGGAGGCTGAGGTGCTGTCCCTCATCACGACGGGTCTGAGCAACGCGGACATCGCCGCACGCATGTCCCTGTCACCGAACTCGATCAAGTCCTACATCCGGTCCGGCTATCGCAAGATCGACGTGAGCACCCGCTCCCAGGCGGTCCTGTGGGGCATGTCCCACGGCTTGGGCAGCGCGGTGGCGAGGAGGGTGCTCGTGCCCGCACGCAGCGCCTGAGAGTCGGTAGAGGGTCGCGCCACCAGAGGAGACCGACATGCCCACCACGGTGATGCTCGTCGAGGACCACCGCGTCATGCGGGAGGCACTGACCTACGTCCTCAGCAAGGAAGCCGATCTCCTACTCGTCGCCACCGCCGCTGACGCAGACGAGGCGTTGACAGCAGCGATGCGCACGAACCCCCGCGTGGTCATCATGGACATCACGTTGCCCGGGCGCGACGGAGTGGACGTCACCCGCGAGCTGTGCCGCGAGCTGGCCGGCGTGCGTGTCGTCATCCTGAGTGCCTCATGCACTCGGGAGCTCGTCGATTCGGCGTTCGCTGCCGGGGCCTGCGGGTACGTGGTGAAGAACGGCTCTCGCCGGCAGCTCATCRACGCGATCCACCTCGCCGCCAAGGGCGGCTGTCCCCTGACTGACTCCGCGCGCAGGCTGCTCGGGAAGTGACGCGGCTCGGGTCACACGACCCACTCGCTCCGGCGGAGTCAATGGATCCGGGCTCAGGACAGGACAGCGCCCAGAAACGAGGAACGCCGCCGAGCGACCCGAAGGCCAGTCGGCGGCGTTTCCGCCCGGAAGTCAGATGTCGTAGTAGTGACTGACTGATCCACGTTGACCTGCGCAAACGTCGAGAATGGCCGGTTGTTTGTACCGGAGTTGTAACAGGATACGTCGTCCTCGGAGACTCCATGGCGGAGCGGTATGCCTAGATTGATCTAGAAATCGGCTGCTTTATAGACGGCCCGCATTGATCAAGTTCGATCTCGGAACCTTCCCTTCTCTCGTTGCGCTTGCGGGGCAACGACCGTCCGGCGCTGGCTGGTGAGGAGCAGGCGCTCGGACGGTTGACCGCATTTCAGGTAAGTCTGGGCGCTCGGTCATGCACGAACGCCGCTACAGCGGGGTTGGTCGTGTCCTCAAGCCACAAGGCCGCGAGCTCGATAGTGGTCGGCTTCTTGATGCGCACGAACCGGACGCGGCGGTGGAGGTTGAGGCCGTGCTCGGCGGCGCTGTCGGGCACGATCGCGACGCCGATGTCGCAGGCAACCATGGCGAGCTGGCTGACGATGGAGTCGGCGGTGTTGGTGACCACTGGGGAAAACCCGGCTTGACGGCAGCAGGCCACGACCTGGTCGTGGTAGTCGGACGAGATGTGTCGCGGGAGCCAGATCCACGGCTCTCGGGCCGTGTCGGCCAGGTCTACGACATCGCCGGGAATGTGGTCCCACGTGGCGGGGACCGYCAGAACGAACTTCTCCTCAAGGAGGGTTCGGCGGCCGATGCCGGGTGGGGTGGCAAGTCGACGGACGAGGGCGACGTCGATGCCGTGATCGGCCAGCGCACGGACGGCATCTTGGGTGTCGAGCTCGCGCAGCACTACGTCGACGCGCGGGTGCTGGCTGCGGAACTCGGCGAGCATTGCAGGAAGGGGCTCGAAGAACGCGGATGTGACCGCGCCGATCCGCAGCCGCCCGAGCTGGCCGCTAGCGGCATCTCGGGTGGCCGTCTCGGCTTCGTCGGCCATGTTCACCAGCCGACGGCACTGCTCGAGCAGCACCTCGCCGGCAGAGGTGAGCGCCACGGCACGCGTGGTGCGGGTGAGCAGCTTGGTTCCAAGTCGTTGCTCGAGCGTCTTGATGGTCTGCGACAGGGGCGGCTGCGACATGTGCAGGCGCTCTGCGGCTCGCCCGAAGTGCAGCTCCTCGGCGACCGCGACGAAGTACCGGGCTTCGCGGACTTCCAACATTCATCTGCCTCGCGGAAAACTGGGATATGGATTCGGACCTTCACCCTACGGGTTCCGTGCCTTCTACTGGAGTCATGAACAGTCAAGCCTCCTCCTTCGACCTCACCGCTGACCGCGCCGGTGACCCAACCGTTGACTCACTGGTGAAGCGTCTGGACGCTCTCGACTCGACCGTCGTGAGTGACGCTCTCGACAGCCTCGACCTTCCGGCTGGCCTCGGTGGGCTGCGACCGGCCTGGGGCACTCCGCGGTTCGTGGGACGTGCTCGCACCGTCGCCCTCGAGGTCGATGCTGGAGGTCCCCCCGGTCCGCATCTGGCCACTGCCGTTGTGGCAGATGCTCGCCCGGGCGATGTGCTCGTGATGGCAAACGGCGGACGCCTGGACGTCTCTTGCTGGGGCGGCATCTTGTCGCTCGGCTGCGTCCAGCAAGGTGTCGTCGGCGTCGTGGCGGACGGTGCGTGCCGCGACGTCGCCGAGGCACAGGAACTCGGCCTGCCCGTCTTCGCCCGAGGCGTGAGCCCCCGCACCGCGCGAGGCCGGCTGCAGCAGCGAGCCATCGGAGTGCCCGTCCGGGTCGAGGACGTGACCGTGAGCGAGTGCGACCTCGTCGTCGCCGACGACTCGGGTGTCGTGTTCGTGCCGGCCGACCGTGCCGAGGAGGTGCTCGCCGCGGCCGAGGCCATCGTCGAGCGGGAGGCCGCCATCTCCGCCGACATCCGCGCCGGCGTCCGCATCGACCAAGCCATGAACGACGCACGCCTGGCCGGCCACGCCGCCACCGAGCAGCAGCAGGAGGTGGGCCGATGAGTGACCACGTCAACGGGCCGCTCGCCGAGCTTCCGACCGCGTCCATCTCTGATGCCCTCGACAGACTCGGGCTCACCGGGTCGGTGCAAGGCATCTCCCCGCTCCGACCGGGGCAGCGCGCCTGCGGGCCCGCCTACACGGTCGCCTACGAGCCGGTCGACGACCAGGGCGGCACCGTGGGTGACTTCCTCGACGACGTCCCAGCCGGAGCGGTCGTGTTCATCGACAACGCCGGCCGCACCGACTGCACGGTGTGGGGCGGCATCATGACTCAGGTCGCCGCGCACCAGCAGGTGGCCGGCACCGTCATTCACGGGGTGTGCCGCGACGTTGCGGTCACCACGACCACCGACTACCGGATCTGGAGCGCCGGCCGGTTCATGCGCACCGGCAAGGACCGGGTGCGGGTCCGGGCGGTGCAGGAGCCGCTGCTCGTTGACGGCGTCACCATCCGCCCCGGCGACGTGGTGTGCGCCGACGAGGACGGAGTCGTCGTGGTGCCGGCAGAGCGAGTCGACGAGGTCGCATCCGTTGCGTCCGAGGTCGAGCGCGTCGAGGCCGCCATCGTCGCCACCGTTCGCGACGGCGCCACCCTCCGAGAAGCGCGGAGCGCCCACGGCTACCACTTCCTCCAGACGCGGGGTGGGACCGCATCGGACACCGGGGAGACGTCATGAGCGCCGCCGACGGCCCCGCCCGGGGGCACACCGCCGCGACGCTGTACGAGGCCGCGGTCGCTGCCGAGGGTCCGGGACGGTACGCCATGGACGTCGGCATCCGTGCCGCTTGGCCCGGTGCCCGCGTGGCCGCTCACGCGTTCACCGTCCAAGGCGCCGGTGGCGACAACCTCGCTCTCCAGCACGCCATCCTCGAAGCGCCGGCAGGGTCGGTGCTCGTCGCCGACGTCAACGGTGCCGACTGGGGCCACTGGGGCGAGGTTCTCGCCGTCGCCTCCCAAGTCCGCCACATCGCAGGTCTCGTCATCGACGGCGGCGTCCGCGACACCGTCGAGATGGCCGAGCTCGACTTCCCGGTGTTCTCCCGGCACGTCAACGTCCGCGGCACCCGCAAGCTGTTCCGCGGCGCGCTCGGCGTTCCCGTCCAGGTCGGCGCAGTCACCGTCTGCACCGGCGACCTCGTCGTCGGTGACGCCGACGGCGTCGTCGTCCTCCCGCAGCACGTAGCCGACCGGGTGCTCGACACCGCCGACGAGCGCGTCGCCAAGGAGGTCGACATCATCCGTCGATTGAAGGCCGGCGAGAGCTCGCTGGACATCTACGGGCTGCAGGAGGCCGGACGTGGCTGAGTCGGACAACCCCATCTTCCGGATCGCCGACCGCGCCGCGGCGCTGCGCGCATCCGGGGTCGACGTCATCACCCTCGCCGCAGGCGAACCCGAGGCACCCACCGCCGCGCACATCGTCGAGGCCGCCGTCAAGGCAGCCCGGGACCCGCGCACCCACCACTACGGTCCCGCCGCCGGGCTCGCGGACCTGCGCGAACGAGTGGCCGCCCAGCACCCCGATCACGTCACCGCCGACCACGTGCAGGTCACCGTCGGCACCAAGCACGCCCTGCACCTGGCATTGGGGGCGCTGGCCGGGCCCGGGGACGAGGTGCTCGTGCTGCGGCCCAGCTGGCCGGGACACGTCGGCGCCGTGGAGTCGGTCGGCGCCTCCGTCGTACAGGTTCTTGTGGACCGGGACGGTCTCGCGTCGGTCGACGCGCTCGAAGCCGCCCGAACTCCCCGCACCCGCGCTGTCGTCATCGCGAACCCATCGAACCCGTCCGGTGTGCTGCACCCTGCCGACCTGCTCGCTGCAATCGCGGCGTGGTGCGTCGACAACGACGTGTGGCTGGTCAGCGACGAGGTCTACGGCGGCCTCGTCTTCGACACCGTCCCGTTCTCCGCCACGGCCGTCGTCACCGACCCTGCTCGGCTGGTCGTCGTGGACGGCGTCTCCAAGGTGCACGCCATGACCGGCTGGCGCGTTGGCTGGCTCCTGGGTCCTACCGAAGTCGTCGCCGCCGCCCGCGGTCAGGTGTCCGCCACCATCACCCACGTTCCGTCCCTCACCCAGCACGCGGCTCTGGCGGCCCTCATCGCCCCGACCGACGCCGACGCCGTCGCCGGCTACCGCGAGTCACGCGACCTGCTCGTCGCGAAGCTGGCTCAGGTGCCGGGCGTCGAGTGCCCGACACCCGCTGGCGGGATGTTCGCGTTCCCCGACATCAGCAAGCTGCTGAGCGCCGAACATCGCACAGCCGCTGAACTGGCGACCTGGCTGCTGGACGAGGCACACGTCGCGGTCGTCCCGGGCGAGGTGTTCGGCGACGACGCACGGCTGCGGATCAGCTTCGCACTGGACCCCGTGCGCCTCACCGAGGCGGCCGACAGGCTCGTCTCCGCCCTCACGAAAGCAGGTTCCTGACATGGCGCAGTCGTCCTGGTCCATGCAGACCCTCGACCTGAGGGTCCACGACGTCGCCGCGCGCATCGCCGCCATCAGCGCCCCGGGACCGGAGCCTGTGGTGTTCCTCCACGGCTTCGGGTCGACCAAGGAGGAGTACGCCGACTTCACCCAGTTCCCGGGCCTCGCCGGGCGGCCCTTTGTCGCCTACGACGCCCCCGGGTTCGGTGAGTCCACTGCCAGCGACCTGACGAAGGTGTMCATCCCGTTCCTCGTCGACGTCGCTGTGGCCGTCCTTGACCAGCTCGACGTCGACCGGTTCCACGTCGTGGGCCATTCCATGGGCGGCCTCACCGCGCTGATGCTCGCCGACCGGGTGCCGGACCGGGTGCTGAGCTTCACCGACATCGAAGGCAACCTCGCTCCGGAGGACTGCTTCCTGTCTCGCCAGATCGTCACCCATGGCGACGCCGATCCGACGAAGTTCCTGAGCGAGTTCGCGAACCGCTCCCTGCAGTCGGTCGAGTACTCCAGCGCCCTGTACGGGTCGCGGGTGCTCACCACCGTCGACCCGCACGTTGTGCGAGCGGTGTTCGAGTCGATGGTCGACCTGTCCGACCACGGGGACCTGCTAAGCACGTTCACCGGCCTGCCGATGCCGCGGATGTTCATGCACGGCCAGCAGAACGCACACCTGAGCTACCTGCCCGAGCTGCGTCGCCAACGTGTGACGGTTGCGGAGATCGAGCACAGCGGCCACTGGCCCATGTACTCCAACCCACCCGCCATGTGGACCGCCCTACGCAACTTCCTCCCCGCCGCGCCCGGTCCACAGAGGCAGGGGTGACGGACGGGTGCTGCTCAACTTCGTTGCGACCACCTGGCTGCTGGCCATGTTCCCCGGCGTCGGACAGGCCCTCATGTTGCGCCAGACCCTCGCGGACGGGCCGCGCATCGCGGTCGCCACCATCCTCGGCACCGTGACCGGGCTCATCATCTGGTCAGCGGCCGCAGGCGCCGGACTCTCCGCGGCGCTTCTCGCCGACCCCGCCTTCTACCAAGGGCTGCTGCTGGCCGGCGGCTGCGTTCTCATCGTCATCGGGCTCCACACCGCCTGGTCGGCCGTCCGCCGCCCCGCCGACGGCACCCCAGCGCATTCCCCCGGCCACGACACACCAGCAAACGGAGCAGGTGCCTACCTCGTGGGCCTGGCCACCAACCTCGGAAATCCGAAGGCCGGCGTGTTCGCCATCACGCTCCTCCCAGCGTTCGCGGGAGTCGGCGGTTTCCTGCCCACTCTGGGACTCGGCATCGTCTGGGCCGCCGTCACAGCATGCTGGTACCTGCTGTTCGTGTTCCTCGTTGCTCGCGGCCGCTCGTTCATGACGCGTCCGCGTGCGCAGCGAATCCTCAGCGGGGTCAGCGGTCTCGTGCTCGTCGCCGTTGGCATCGGTGTCGGCGCTGGCGCCTGACGTTCGCAGGCCTTAACGCCCATGAACGTAGGTCCGTGGATATTGGCATGCGGGCACTTCAACAGCGGCCGTTGGGGAGTGGCAGGTGCCTATATGAGGGTCGTCTGCGCGCGTCGAAACCCGAGATGCAACGAGGGCTCCGGCAGTGCCGGAG
>NZ_JBFUMD010000108.1:0-9264 GCF_054049555.1 Nocardioides sp. P5_C9_2 | reverse complement strand
GGTCTATGTGGCGTCCGAGGTGGCCGCGCAGCGGATCGCCGCTGCTGTCGCCGCGGGTGGGACCGTCGTCGATGACAGCGACGCGCCCTCGCTCACCGTGATCGCCGACCAGGACGGCAACAGGGGAGTCGTCTGCGCTGACGCGTCCGCCGCGGCCGACGGGTGAGCCTGCGACTCGGGTGACGTCGAAGGCCCCCGGAGCTAGAGCAGGTGCCGGCGCACGTCCTCGATGGTGTCCGCCTCGTGTGCCTGCTTGTCGTCGCGGTAGCGAAGGACCCGCGCGAACCGCAGGGCGACCCCGCCGGCGTACCGGGTCGAGCGTTGAAGACCGTCGAAGGCGATCTCGACGACCTGCTCGGGCCGGACGTGGACGACGTACGCGCTGCGATCCGTCGGCGAGGTGGCCAGCTCGGTGAAGCGCTCGGTCTGCCACGCCAGCATCTCGTCCGTCATGCCCTTGAACGTCTTGCCCAGCATGACGAAGCCTCCGTCGGCGTCCCGGGCGCCGAGGTGGATGTTGGACAGCCAGCCCTGGCGTCGGCCGCTGCCCCACTCGA
This sequence comes from Nocardioides sp. P5_C9_2, assembly GCF_054049555.1. Taxonomy (NCBI): domain Bacteria; kingdom Bacillati; phylum Actinomycetota; class Actinomycetes; order Propionibacteriales; family Nocardioidaceae; genus Nocardioides; species Nocardioides sp. P5_C9_2. Next base: position 8,707 of record NZ_JBFUMD010000108.1, on the reverse strand, counting down.
CGGCGAGCACCACCAGGTCGAGGGTGTGGACCGGCTTGACCTTGATCCACCCGGCACCGCGGCGACCCGCCTCGTAGTGGGCGTCCAGGTCCTTGACGACCACGCCCTCRTGACCGGCGGCCAGGGTGGCGTCCACGAACTCCTGCGCTGCCGCGGCGTCGTCGGTGACCAGCCGGCCGACGCGGTGCTGCTCGGGGACCAGGTCGTCGAGGACCGCGAGACGCTCGCGGCCGGGCTCGTCGAGGAGGTCGCGGCCGTCGACGTGCAGGACGTCGAAGAAGTACGGCGCGACGACGCCGCCGCCCGTCTGTGCCGTGYGCGACGACGTCTCCTGGAACGGCCGCGGGCGACCGTCCTCGGCCAGCAGGAGCGCCTCGCCGTCGAGGACGAACCGGTCGGCCGGCAGCGACCGAGCGATCTCCACGACCTCGGGCAACCGGCCGGTGATGTCGTCGAGGCTGCGGGTCACCACGAGCACGTCGTCGCCGTCGCGGTGCACCTGGATCCGGATGCCGTCGAGCTTGGCGTCGATCGCGACCGGTCGGCCACGCATCTTGTCCAGCGCCGCATCCACGTCCGGTGCACTCGAGGCGAGCATCGGCAGCACCGGGCGGCCCACCTCGAGGCCGATGGCAGCCAGCGCCTCCTCGCCCCCGTCGAAGGCGGCGACGGCCGCGGCGAGGGTGCTGCCGGCGAGCATCGCCCCGCGGCGTACGGAGGCCAACGGCACCTCGGCGACCGCGGCGACTGCCTCCTGGACCTGGGCGTCGAGCGCGCCCTGCCGCACCTCGCCGGTGACGAGGGCACGCAACCACGCCTGCTCGTCCGCGGTCGCGCGGGCGAAGAGGTCGGCGACGGCCGCCTTGCGGAGTGCCTGTGACCCGGCACCGGCGATCAGGCTGATCCGGTCGAAGGCCTGGTGCACCTCGCCCACCGTCAGCGTCGGCTCGTCGGCGGGCTCGGGCAGGTCACTCACCCCGCGCCATCCGAGTCCGGTCCGCCGCTGGCGCAGGGTGCCCCCCAGGTAGGCCACCACGGTCTCGAGCTCGTCCGGCTCGGCCCGCCGCAGCGCGGCCGCCAGCGACTCGGCCTTGGCCTTGCGGGAGCGGGTGGCGCTCACGGCCTGCGAGGTGGCGACGAGGTCGGCGAGGAGCATGGGGCCATCCTGCCCGGCAGCACCTACACCTTCGACGAGGTCGTGATCTCTCCCGTCGAGGTCCGCGACACCCCGACCAGGTGGCTCGTGGCGTCCGCGCGGCTGGCCACCACCCCGCCTGGTGCGTGCTCGTGGACCGGTCGCCCGGACGGCCATGCGCGGTGACCGCGCTCGCCGGCACGTGGCGGGGCACGGAGCTGGGTGCGCTGGCACCCGTCGACCCGCCCTGCCGGTTCGGATTCTCCTCGACTCAGCGCGGGCCCTCGGTCACCACCGTGGTGACGACGATCGAGCGCACCGCTCGACTCACTCCCCGACGCGCGTGCGCACCGCGAACAGCTCGGGGAAGAACGTCAGGTCCAGCGCCCGGCGCAGGAAGTCGACGCCGCTGGAGCCGCCGGTCCCGATCTTGTGGCCGATGGTCCGTTGCACGACCTGGAGGTGACGGAACCGCCACTGCTGGAAGTTGTCCTCCACGTCGACCAGCTCCTCGCAGGTCTCGTAGATGCCCCAGTGCTCGGACGGGGCGGCGTACACGGTCGCGAAGACGTCGACCAGCCCGGGGGAGAGGGTGTGCGGGACGGTGACGTCGCGGTCGAGCAGGTCGGCCGGGACGGCGTACCCCTGGCGGGCGAGCAGCCGGAGGAACTCGTCGTACAGCGACGGCTCGGCGAGGAGGCCGGACAGTGCGGCCTGCGCCCCGGGGTCGTGGCCGAAGACGCGGACCATGTCGGCGTCCTTGTTGCCGAGCAGGAACTCGACCTCGCGGTACTGCGCGGACTGGAAGCCCGACGAGGTGGCCAGGAAGGGCCGGATCTCGGCGTACTCGCTCGGGGTGAGGGTGGCCAGCACGGCCCACTGGTCGGTGAGGACCCGCTGGATGTGCTTGACCCGCGCCAGTCGCTTGAGCGCGGGTGCGAGGTCGTCGGAGGCCAGCAGGTCCCGTGCCGAGCGCAGCTCGTGGACCATCAGCTTCAGCCACAGCTCGCTCGTCTGGTGCTGGACGATGAAGAGCAGCTCGTCGTGCTGCGGCGGGTCGCTCTGCGGCCGCTGGGCGGCCAGGAGCAGGTCGAGGCGCAGGTAGTCGCCGTACGACATCTGGCTGCTGAAGTCGCGCTCGATGGTCGGCTCGATCTCGCGCCGGTTGTCGGCCCGGCCGGCCTCGGATTCACCCATGGCAGGACCGTAGCCGCTCCCGGGTCGGTGCCGTCGTCTACCGTCGCGGTGTGGGTGAGGCACTGACCAGGGAGTGGCGACCGGACTGGCCCTGCGCCGCCGCGTCGGTGCTCGGCCAGCAGCGTCGCGGCGCCGGTGACCCCACCCAGCGCACCGACCTGCGCGGTCGCACCTGGCGCGCCACCCGCACCCCGGACGGTCCGGCGACCCTGTGCGTGGAGGCCCGTCCCGCCGACGGCCTGGTGATCGGTACGTCGTGGGGCCCGGGTGCGTCGTGGGCCCTGGACACCATGCCCTCACTGCTCGGCGCGGCCGACGACCCGCAGGACTTCCAGCCCCTCCACCCGGCCGTCGCCGAGGGATGGCGGCGACAGCAGCACTGGCGCCTCGGGGCCAGCCGACGGGTCATGGAGGCACTGGTGCCCTCGATCCTGGAGCAGAAGGTGACCGGCAAGCAGGCGTTCGGCGCGTTCCGCCAGCTGGTGCTGCGCCACGGCGAGCCCGCCCCCGGTCCACCGCAGGTCGTCGGGGACCTGCGCCTGCACGTGCAGCCCGCCCCGGCCACCCTGGCCGCCATCCCGTCGTGGGAGTGGCTGCGGCTGGGTGTGGAGCCGTTCCAGTCCCGGGMGCTGGTCACCGCCTGCCGGGTCGCCTCCTCCCTCGAGCGGCTCGTCGACGCGCCGCCCGAGGAGTTCGACCGCCGGCTCCGCTCGGTGCGGGGGATCGGCGTGTGGACCAGCGCTGAGGTGCGCCAGCGGGCGCTCGGCGACCCCGACGCGGTGAGCTTCGGGGACTACCACCTGGCCAACCACGTCGGCTGGGCGCTCTTCGGCCACGACATCACCGACGAGGAGATGGCCGAGGCGCTGGAGCCCTACCGGCCGCAGCGTGGCCGGGCCGCCGCTCTGGCCTGCGCGGGCGGTCCGACGCGACCCCGACGGGGACCGCGGATGAGCGTGCCGACCCACCTGCCGACCCGCGGCACTGGGCGGCGTACGCCCTGACGACCCCCAGAAATGGGGAAGCGCCGCCCCCCGGGGTCGCGCGTAGCGTCGGGGCCACCACTGGAGGTGCGGGGAGGGACGGCCTTGGACGACGTCGACCCTGTCCTGCTGCTGGCCACCACCGACCCCGCGTCGCGCGACGTCATCGGGTCGGAGCTGCGCCGGCGGTACGGCGGCGACTACGAGGTCGTCGTCTGCGCCGACTACGCGCACGCCCGAGCGGTGCTTGAGGGGCTCCGCCGTTGGGGACGCCAGGTGGCCCTGGTCATCGGCTGCTACGGACCGGGTGACCGCGACGGGATCGACTTCCTGCGACGTGCCTACTCCCTCCACCCCTCCGCCAAGCGGGTCGTCGCCGCGGTCTGGGGAGACTTCGAGAGCACGTCCACGGTGTTCTCGGCCATCGCGCAGGGCCATGCCGAGCTGCTGGTGCTCCGGCCCGAACGCCGCCGCGACGAGGAGTTCCACGGCGCCCTGGTCGACGCGCTCGACGACTGGCACCTGGCCCAGGGCATCGGTTTCGAGGCGGTGCGGCTCATAGGCCAGCAGCGCGACGAGCGCACCCACTCCCTGCGCGACTCCTTCGGCCGCAACCACATCCCGCTCGCGTTCCACGACGCCGACACCGAGGCGGGCCAGCGGATGCTGGCCGACCTCGGGCTGGAGGACCCGGCCCTGCCCGTGGTCGTCCTCGCCTTCACCTCGCCGCCGACCACCCTGGTCGCGCCCACCGACCTGGAGATCGCCGACGCCTTCGGCCTGACCCGACCGCCGCCGGCCGACCACGTGTACGACGTCGTGGTCGTCGGCGCCGGGCCGAGCGGCCTGGCGGCTGCCGTCTACGCGTCCTCGGAGGGGCTCTCCACCCTGGTGGTCGAGCAGCTGGCGGTGGGTGGGCAGGCCGGCACCTCGTCGCTGATCCGCAACTACCCCGGCTTCTCGCGCGGCGTCAGCGGCGCGCACCTGGCCTACCGCTCCTTCCAGCAGGCATGGGCCTTCGGGACGGAGTACTCCTTCATGCGTGAGGTGCAGGGCCTCGGCGCCGAGGGCGCGGTGCGCACGGTCTCGATGTCCGACGGCAGCGTCGTCCGGGGCAGGAGCGTGGTCGTCGCCACCGGTGTCGACTACCGCCGCCTCGACGTCCCCGCGCTCGAGTCGCTCGTCGGGCGCGGCGTCTACTACGGCGCCGCCGTCTCGGAGGCCCCGTCCATGGTCGGCCAGGAGGTGTACGTCGTGGGCGGCGGCAACTCGGCCGGCCAGGCGGCGCTGCACCTCGCCCGCTACGCCCGCCAGGTCACGCTGCTGGTCCGGGGGCCGTCGCTGGCCGCGAGCATGTCCGACTACCTCATCGCCCAGCTGGAGGCGACCCGCAACGTCGCCATCCGCTACCGGTCGGCCGTCCTCGGCGGTCGTGAGGCCGACGGCTGCCTCACGGGCCTGACCATCGGGGACCCGCGTGGCGGGGACACGGAGGACGTGCCGGCGTCGGGCCTCTTCGTGCTCATCGGGTCGGTGCCCCGGACCTCCTGGCTGCCCGCGGAGGTCATGCGCGACGAGGCCGGCTTCGTCCGTACCGGTCCCGACACCGCCCCACCGGACGGCACGGCGCCGGGCGACGGCCGGCTGCCGCTGGAGACCAGCCTGCCCGGGGTCTTCGCCGTCGGCGACGTGCGGGCAGGCTCGGTCAAGCGGGTGGCCACCGCCGTCGGCGACGGCGCCACGGTGATCGCGCTCCTCCACGGCTACCTGGCGGCGCACCCCGTGGCCCCACCGGCGGTCACCGCCCCGACGGGGGACGGCCCGTGACCGGCCGCGACCTCGCCGTCGTCCGGCCGATGCGGGTGATCCTGGTGGTGGCCGCGGTCCTCGTCTTCCTGGCCGGCCTCCAGCTCACCGTCTTCCCGCTGCGCACCGCCGACTGGTTCGCCTGGACGATCGAGGTGCCGATGACCGCGGTCTTCCTCGGGGCGGCGTACTGGTCGAGCGCGGTGCTCGAGATCGCCGGTGCCCGGGCGGCGGGGTGGGGCACTGCGCGGCTCACCGTGTGGACGGTGCTGGTCTTCACCTCGCTCACGCTCGTGGTGACCCTCGTCCACCTCGACGCGTTCCACCTCGGTCCCGGCTTCGCCACCAGCGCCCGACTCGTGACCTGGGGCTGGCTGGCGATCTACGCCGGCGTGCCGGTCGCGATGCTCGTCGCCCTCGCGCTGCAGGCGACCTCACGGATCCCCGCCCCGCGATCGGCCCTGCACCCGCTGCCGCGTGCCCTGCGGGTGCTGCTCGTCGTCCTGGCCGTCGCGCTGCTCGCGGGCGGGGTGGTCCTGCTGCTCGCCCCGGGCCGGGCCGCGGACGGGTGGGCGTGGCCTCWCACCGACCTGACGGCCCGGGCGGTGGGCGCGTGGCTGGTCGGCCTGGGGTGGGCGGCCGCCCACGCCTTCCTGATCGACGACGTCGACCGGGTGCAGCCGCTCGGGCTCACCGGTGTCGCGTTCCTCGTCCTCGAGACCGTCGCGCTGCTGCGGTACGGCGATGCGCTGGACTGGTCGGGCGGGCCCGCCGTGGCCTTCGTCATCGGCCTCGCCGCGGTCGGTGCCGCGGGGGCCTGGATCCTGGCGCTGGGCCGGCGCGGACGGCGTACGGGTGTCGGCGACGACCGCGTCAGAGCAGGGGACGCAGCGGGGCGAGCACGTACTCGGTGAACTTGCGGTGCAGGTCCCGCGCCTCCCACTCGCCGATCGTCAGCTCCAGCGAGTTGGACTGGTCGGTGAGGAAGATCTCCTCGAGCACCGAGGCCATCGACTCGTCGATGACCTCGACGTTGATCTCGTAGTTGCCCTGGAGGCTGAGCCGGTCGACGTTCGCGGTGCCGACGGTGGACCAGTTGCCGTCGATGGTCGAGGTCTTGGCGTGCACCATCGCGTCGCGGAAGCGCAGGATCCGCACCCCGGCGTGCAGGAGCTGGCCGAAGTAGCCGCGGGAGATCCAGTCCGCCACGATGTGGTTGGACTTGAGCGGCAGCAGCAGGCGCACGTCCACTCCCCGGCGCGCGGCGTCCCGCAGCGCGTCCACGAAGTCCTGGTCGGGGATGAAGTAGGCGTGCGTCATCCAGACGTTGCGGTTGGCCCGGTTGATCGCGTCGAGGTACATCGACCGGATCGGGAAGACCCACAGCCGCGGCACGTTGCGCGCGAAGCGGATCCGCGGCTCCCACACCGACGCCGTCTCCAGCAGCAGCGGGCGCTCGGAGCGGCCGATGCGCTTGCGGCGGTTGAGGTTCCAGAAGTCGGCGAAGGCGCGTTTGAGGTCCCACACCCCGGGGCCGGTGATCCGGACGTGCGTGTCGCGCCACTCGGTGGCGTAGGCGGTGCCGATGTTGTAGCCCCCGACGAAGCCGACCTCCTCGTCCACGACGAGGATCTTGCGGTGGTCGCGGCCGTAGCGACGCAGGTCCCAGAAGCGGAACCCGGCCGAGTAGACCGGGTAGCGCAGCACCTTGAGCGACGCCGGGAAGCGCCGGAAGCGCGGCGACACGACGAGGTTGGCGAAGCCGTCGTAGATGCAGTAGACCTCCACGCCACGGTCGGCGGCCGCGATGAGGGCCGCCTTGAAACGCTCCCCGACCTCGTCGCCCTTCCAGATGTAGGTCTCGAAGAGCACCTGCTTCTGCGCGCCCTCGATGGCCGCGAGCATGTCGTCGTACAGGTCCTGACCGAAGGTGTACGTCGTGAACGTGCCCTCGCCGACCTCGACGGTCTGCGGCGGCGTCACCGGGAACGGCTTGGGCTTCTTGCCCCGGCGCCGGTAGGAGTCCACGAGCGAGAGCGCGACGGCGAGGAGCACCTGGAACCCGAAGATCGACAGCAGCGTCCGGCGGACGACGGTCAGCACTCGGGCGGGAGTCACGGGGACAATCTAGCGACGCCCACCGAGGGGCGTGCCGGTGTGCCGCCCGCGGTCGTGGTCCCGGTCCGGCGGCGCCGCCGCGGATGCCGTTGTCGGTGCTCGGTCGTACGCTCGACGCATGCGTCCAGTCACAGACCTCGAGCGCCGCGTCGCCCCCTTCAAGGTCGTCTCCGACTACCAGCCGTCCGGTGACCAGCCGGCAGCCATCGAGGAGATCACGCAGCGCATCCAGGGCGGCGAGGAGGACATCGTGCTGCTCGGTGCCACCGGCACCGGMAAGACGGCCACGGTGGCGTGGGTGGCCGAGCAGCTCCAGCGGCCGATGCTGGTGCTCCAGCCCAACAAGACGCTGGCCGCACAGTTCGCCAACGAGCTGCGCCAGCTCTTCCCGGACAACGCCGTGGAGTACTTCGTCTCCTACTACGACTACTACCAGCCCGAGGCCTACGTCCCCCAGACGGACACCTACATCGAGAAGGACTCCTCGATCAACGAGGAGGTCGAGCGGCTGCGGCACAGCGCCACCAACAGCCTGCTGACCCGCCGCGACGTCATCGTGGTCAGCACCGTGTCCTGCATCTACGGCCTCGGCACCCCCCAGGAGTACGTCGACCGGATGCTCCGGCTGCGCGTCGGCGAGGAGCACGACCGCGACTCGATCCYGCGTCGCCTCGTGGAGATCCAGTACACGCGCAACGACATGGCCTTCACCCGGGGCACCTTCCGGGTCCGCGGCGACACCCTCGAGATCTTCCCGGTCTACGAGGAGCTCGCCGTGCGGATCGAGTTCTTCGGTGACGAGGTCGAGCGGTTGATGACCCTGCACCCCGTCACCGGTGAGGTCATCACCGAGGACCAGGAGCTGCACGTCTTCCCGGCCACCCACTACGTCGCCGGCCCGGAGCGGATGGAGCGGGCGATCAAGGGCATCGAGCTCGAGCTCGAGGACCAGCTGGCCATCTTCGAGCGGCAGGGCAAGCTGCTCGAGGCCCAGCGGCTGCGGATGCGCACGACGTACGACGTCGAGATGATGCGGCAGGTCGGCTCCTGCTCCGGCATCGAGAACTACTCGATGCACATGGACGGTCGCAGCCGCGGCTCGGCTCCCAACACGCTGCTCGACTACTTCGCGGAGGACTATGTCCTCGTCGTCGACGAGTCGCACGTCGCGGTGCCCCAGATCGGCGGCATGTACGAGGGCGACATGTCCCGCAAGCGCAACCTCGTCGACCACGGCTTCCGGCTTCCCAGCGCCATGGACAACCGCCCGTTGAGGTGGGAGGAGTTCCTCGAGCGGATCGGCCAGACGATCTACCTCTCGGCCACGCCCGGCAACTACGAGCTCGACAAGGTCGGCGGAGTCGACAACACGGTCCAGCAGATCATCCGCCCGACCGGCCTCATCGACCCCGAGGTCGTGGTCAAGCCCACGAAGGGCCAGATCGACGACCTCATCTACGAGATCCGC
>NZ_JBFUMD010000107.1:0-9317 GCF_054049555.1 Nocardioides sp. P5_C9_2 | reverse complement strand
GATCGGTCCCAGCTCGGCGGCGGCGACCAGCATCGCCTCGTCGCACAGGGTGCCCCCGACGAACAGCCCGCGCAGGTGGCCGCCGCGCGAGGACCGCGGCGCGGCGGGGAGGTACGCCGGCCACTCGGGGACGTCCGCACCCAGCCGCTGCAGCGCCGACTCGGCCGCCGCCGTCAGATCGGGGCGACCCGCGCCCAGGAACGCGAGCTCGACCGGGGTGCCGAGCCCGGCGGCGTACTCCTCGATGTCGGCGGCGACCTCGCTGGCGGGCGGCTTGGAGACGAGCACGATGAGCGCGACGGAGTCGTCGGCGTCGAGACGGGCCAGGGCGGTCCGGGTCGAGAGCCCGCCCACGGCCGTCGACAGGTCGCGGCCGCCGACGCCCAGGGCGTGGCTGACCCCGACGCCGGCGTGGTCGAGCAGGCAGAGCAGCTGCTGGCAGCCCGTGCCGGACGCGGCGACGATGCCGACCGGTCCGGGGGACGTCGCGTTGGCGAAGCCGAGGCCGAGCCCGCCGACGACCGCGGTCCCGCAGTCGGGTCCCATCACGAGCACGCCGCGCTCGGTCGCGGCCCGCTTGAGTGCGACCTCCTGCGCCACCGGCACGTTGTCGCTGAAGACCATCACGTCACGGCCCGCGTCGACGGCGTCCATCGCCTCCACGAGGGCACTGGCACCCGGGACCGAGACGAGCACCACGCCGTCGGTCGTGCCGCGCAGGGCGGTCGCGGTCGTCCGGGGCGGCGCGACGTCCGCGGCGCTCGAGGGGGTGCGGGTGGTGAGGGCCTTGGTGATGGCGTCCTCGACGACGGCCAGCACCGAGTCCGGAGCGTCGCCGGTCAGCCGCAGCGCGACCACCATCTCGTTGGGGGTGGCGTCGGCCGGGACGGTGAAGCCCATCTGGTCGAGCACCTCGAGGTTGAGCGGGGTCGCCATCGCCACCTGGGCGGTCTCGACGCCGGGGATGCCCTGGACGGTGCGGCTCAGCTGGAGCAGCGCCACCGAGTCGGCGTAGGCGCCCCGGCGCAGCTCGACGTGGTCCCGGTGGTCGGAGGCGGTCATGCGACGGCCCTGCCGGTGTCGCGGAGGTGCCGGCGGGCGGCGACGGCGCCGGCCAGGAGCCCGCGGCCCGAGGTGTGCCCGACGGCCGCGAGCGCGGCGGTGGCCGTGTCCTCGGACCGGGTGCCCAGGGCGGCGACGTACGCAGCGAACTGCGGCAGCACCTCGCCCCGCAGCGCGCACTCCAGGAGCGCCGCCGAGAGCAGCGTGGTGCGGGGCAGGAGGTCCCGGACCCGTGCGTCGTAGTCGGGGATGTCGAGGTCCGCGGCACGGTGCATCGCCACCCAGCCGCAGATCACGTCGTCGCCGAGGGGGGTGAGGCCGCTGCCGCGGCCGACGAGCCGCTCGGGCTCCAGGGGGGTGAACGGCAGCTCGGTCAATTCGACCGGTGGGACCGGTGCGATACGCGCGGCGGCCGTGAGCCGGGGGACCGCGACGTCCACCGCGCGGCCTACGGGCAGGGGCGTCCCGTCGACCCGCAGCACCCCGTCGCGGACCTCCGCCCGATCGCCGCTCAGCGGCGCGACCGTGGGCGTGGCCAGCCGGAGCCCGCACGGGACGGCGGTGGCACGGGCGCCGAGGACGCCGACGCAGCCGATGCCCTCGACGTCGAGATAGATCGCGTGGGCCCCGCGGTGCAGCACGGTCACGGTCGAGTCGGGGAGCCCGGCGAGGAGGTCCCGCAGGCGCGGCGAGGCGCTCACGGGGAGTTCGGCCGTCATGCTGGCCCACGCTAGGCGCGGGCACTACGGTTTGCCGATGTGAGGTGTTGCCAACGATCCCCGCGAAGAGGTGCAAGTCTTGATAGTCGCTGACGGTCGGGTCGCCGGGCCCGGGCTGCACGACGCACTCACCCGTCTCGTGGTCGACGGCGGTGACCTGGGCCGGGTCGCCACCGAGGTCGGCCGGGTGCTCGACGCCGGCGTCCTCGTCACCTCCACCGACGGCCGGGTTCGTGCCGCGGCCACGACCGAGGCCGTCGAGGCGGCCCTGACGGCCGGCGACTGGACCGATCCCAGCGGCCGGTTCCGCGTCGAGCGCGCGACCTCCGCCCCGGCGCCGCTGGGGGCGGGGGAGGTGCGCGTGGTCCGGATCGTCGCCGAGGGTGCCGACCTGGCCCGACTGGTGGCGTGCCGGACGTCGACCCCGTTCACGGCCGGCGACACGGCCGACCTCGAGCTCGCCGCGGCGATCGCGGCCCTGCTCATCACTCGCGAGCACGCGGTCACGGGAGTCGAGAACAAGTACCAGGCCGACTTCCTGCGCGACCTCCTCCTCGGACGGCCGGGCCCGGAGGCGTACGTCGAGGAGCACCTGGCGGCCTTCGACTGGGACCTGACCCGCCCCGCCGTCGTGGTCTGCGCGGAGATCGATCCCTCCGCCGCCGAGGAGGGCCCGGTCTCCAACCAGCAGCACCGGCAGTGGCAGGAGCGCTTCGCGCAGGCGTGGCGCCAAGTGGTCCGGGAGGTCGCGACGGCCAGCCCGCTCGCCGACTTCTCCTCCGAGGTGGTGTGCCTGCTGTCGGTGGACGACGCAGACCCGCGCGGTCACGACGTCGTACGCCGCGTGGTCGACGCCGTCACCGGCGACAAGGGCGGCGGCCGGCGCTCGTTCACCGTCGGCGTCAGCCGCGAGTCGACCTCACGGACCGACCTGCCGCGCGCCTACGCCCAGGCCCGACGCTCCGTCGAGATCGGGCGCCGCCTGCGCGGGCCCGGCTCCACGACGTACTTCGACGAGCTGGGCGTGCACCGGCTCATCGCCCTTGTGCCGGACCCGGCCGAGCTGCAGGCGTTCGCGACCGACGTGCTCGGCCCGCTGGCCGGTACGACCACGGAGGCGGTCGGCCTGCGCGAGACGCTCCAGGTCCTGCTCGACACGAACTTCAACGTCGCCGAGGCCGCGCGGCTCCAGTTCTTCCACTACAACACGATGCGGTACCGGGTCGGCAAGCTGGAACGCCTCCTCGGCCCCCTCTCGAGCGATCCGCACCTGCGCCTCGACGCGGCCCTCGCCCTCCGCGTCCTCGACCTCATGCCCTGACGGCTCGCGCCGATCTCTGCCGCCCGCCGCCCGCCGCCCGCTGCCCGCTGCCCGCCGCCCGCCGCCCGACGCGCGGGGAGCGGTGAGCCAGCCACATTCGCCGGATACAGGCTGTGGCTGGCTGACCCCCACCTCGGCGCGCCGTCCCCGACACGCGCGGGAGCGGTGCCTCAGCGACATTCCACCGTCGAGGAATGTGGCTGGCTCACCGCCCCGAGGCGACGAGGTCAGGCGACGAGGTCGAGGCGACGAGAAAGTGGCGACGAGGAGTGGCGGCGTACGACACCTCGCTCGGCCGCGACCTTGTCGGCCGCCGCCAGTTCCGCCCGCCCGCCGGCTCCGGTCCGCCCGCCCGGCCCAGTGTGGCGGCGTACGACGTCTCGCTCGGCCGCGACCTTGTCGGCCGCCGCCAGTGTGTCCACCCGCCCCGACCCAGTCGACGGAGAAACTCGCGCCAACGTCTGCCACCCGCGACGGCGTTCCTTCGGCAGTTCTCGCCCGTGAGGGTGTCTGATGAGCGTCACTACCTTGTGGAGCCACACGGCGTGGCGATCGCGGGCCGCAGGACACGTGTCAGGGAGGGAACTCAGATGTCGATGTTCAAGTGGGACGTGGTGGATCCGGCGCCGGGAGAGGCCGTCGCACCGCACCAGAGACTGCCGTGGGGCAAGACCGTCGGGCTGGGTGCCCAGCACGTCGTGGCCATGTTCGGGGCGACCTTCGTCTTCCCGCTGGTGATGGGCCTGGACCCCAACCTCGCCATCATGTTCTCGGGCATCTGCACGATCATGTTCCTGCTGATCTGCGCCAACAAGGTCCCCAGCTACCTCGGCACCAGTGCCTCGTTCGTGGCCAGCGTCGCGGCGATCCGCGGCCAGGGCGGTGACTCCAGTGACGTCACCGGCGCCATCCTGGTCGGCGGCCTCGTGCTCGCGCTGGTCGGCCTGCTGGTCCACGTCGCGGGGGCGCGGTGGATCCACCGCATCCTGCCGCCGGCGGTGACCGGGGCCGTGGTCATGCTGATCGGCTTCAACCTCGCTCCGGTGGTGGCCGGCATYTACTGGCCCCAGGACCAGTGGATCGCCCTGCTGACCGCCGCCTTCATGGTGTTCGCGGCCGTGATGCTGCCCGGCTTCTGGTCGCGGATCGCGGTCTTCCTGACCCTGATCTTCGGCTACCTGCTGTCGTTCGTGGCCGACAAGGTCCTGGGCCCGATCACCTCCGTCGTCGGTGGTGCCACCGAGGCCACCGAGCACGACCGGATCTCCTGGGCCGGGGTGAAGGCCGCGGACTGGATCGGCCTGCCCAGCGGCACCCTGGCCGACGGGGTGTCCGTCGTGCACGGGCCGAGCATCTCGCTCACCTTCGTGCTGCTGGTCCTGCCGGGCGTCATCGCGCTGGTCGCGGAGAACACCGGCCACGTCAAGGCGGTCGCGCAGATGACCGGCGAGAACCTCGACCCCTACATGGGCCGCGCGATCGGGGCCGACGGCCTCGCCACCGCCCTGGCCAGCGCCTTCGGTGGCTCGCCCACGACGACGTACGCCGAGAACATCGGCGTCATGGGCGCCACGCGGGTCTACTCGACCGCCGCCTACTACGTCGCCGCGGCGGTGGCCATCCTGCTCGGTCTCTGCCCGAAGTTCGGGGCCGTCGTCAACGCCACCCCGGGTGGGGTGCTCGGCGGGATCACCGTCGTCCTCTACGGGATGATCGGCCTCGTCGGTGCCAAGATCTGGGTCGAGAACCACGTCGACTTCGGCGAGCCGCGCAACCTCGTCGGCCTGGCCGCCGGCCTCATCGCAGGCATCGGCAACGTCACCCTGCAGGTCACCGACGACTTCGAGCTCGGGGGCATCGCGCTCGGCACGATCCTGGTCATCGTCTTCTACCACATGGTCAGCGGGCGCGCGGGCGACGACACTGGGCACATCGCCCAAGCCGTCTCCCACCAGGAGTAGTCACCCGTGAAGCCGGCTCCGTTCGCGTACCACCGACCCGGGACGGTCGCCGAGGCCGTGCGCCTCCTGACGGCCGACCCGGACGCGAAGGTGCTCGCCGGCGGCCAGTCCCTCATCCCGCTGCTGTCGATGCGGCTCGCCGCTCCGTCCGCCCTCGTCGACCTCGGCGGCATCCCCGACCTGGACTCCGTCCACGTCGAAGCCGACGGGGTCCGGGTCGGTGCGCTCGCGCGCCACGCCCGCGTGCTCGCCGACGACGACGCCGCCGCCCGCCAGCCCCTCCTGCGGCTGGCGCTGTCCCACGTCGCGCACCCGACGATCCGCAACCGCGGCACGACCCTCGGCTCGGTCGTGCACGCCGACCCGGCGGCCGAGATGCCGGTGCTGCTGCGGCTCCTCGGTGGCTCGGTCGACGTCGAGGGGCCCGCGGGCCGACGCACCATCGAGGCCGCTGACCTCTTCGTCGGGCCGCTGGAGACCTCGCTGCACCACGACGAGATCGCCACGTCCGCGTTCTTCCCGGCGCTGCCAGCGGGGGGCGGGGTCGCGTTCGAGGAGATCGCCCGTCGCCACGGCGACTACGCCATGGCCGGCGTCGCGGTCGTCGTACGCCGTGAGGGCGAGCAGGTCGTCGAGGTGCGGGCCGGGTTCGTCTCGGTCAGCGACACCCCGGTCGTCGTGGACCTCACCGACGCCGTCGCCTCCGGCGCCGACCCGGGCGAGGCTGCGCTCGCCTCCCTCGATCCCACGGCCGACGTGCACGCCACCGCGGACTACCGGGCCCACCTCGTCCGGGTGCTGACCCGCCGCGTCGTGACCACAGCCCTCGACGACGCAGCCTCCAGGAGCCTGACCCGATGACCGGTCGACCAGCCCCCGAGCGCCACGACATCACCCTGCGCGTCAACGGCGCCCCGCACGCGATCTCGGTCGAGCCCCGCCGGCTCCTCTCCGACGCGCTGCGGCACGACTGCGGACTGACCGGCACGCACGTGGGCTGCGAGCACGGGGTCTGCGGTGCCTGCACGGTGCTGGTCGACGGGTCCCCGGCGAGGTCCTGCCTGATGCTGGCGGTGGCCTCCGAGGACGTCGAGATCACCACCGTGGAGGGCCTGACCGGTGCCGACGACTCGCTGGGCCCGGTCCAGCAGGCCTTCACCGACTGCCACGGCCTGCAGTGCGGGTTCTGCACGCCAGGCTTCCTGACCACCATCACCGCGGGACTGCGCGACAACCCCGACCCCACCCGCGCGGAGGCCCAGGAGATGATCGCCGGCAACCTGTGCCGCTGCACCGGCTACCAGAACATCGTCGCCGCGGTCCTGCGTGCCGCCGAGCTCCAGGCCGACCAGGCCGACCTGCAGGGCGGTGCGTCGTGACCACGAAGCTCTTCGGCCAGAAGGTGCCGCGCGTCGAGGACCAGCGCTTCCTGCGCGGTCGCGGCCGCTACGTCGACGACGTGCTCGTCGGGCCGGGCACCCTGCACGCCGCCGTCCTCCGCTCGCCGCACGCCCACGCCCGGATCCTCGACATCGACGTCTCCGACGTCCTGGACCTCGAGGGCGTGCACGCCGTCTGGACGTACGACGACCTCGACGGCGTGATGGCCGACCCGCTGCCGCTGCTGATCCCGCACCCCGCGCTCACCCACGGCCGCACCCAGTTCGCGCTCGCCAAGGACGAGGTCAACCACGTCGGCGAGGCGATCGCGTTCGTGGTGGCCGACGACCGCTACGTCGCGGAGGACGCCGTCGACCGGATCCGGGTCAGCTACGACTTCCTGCCCCCGGTGGTCGGCATCGACGCCGCCCGCGCAGCGACCCACCTCGTGCACGAGGACGTGCCCGGCAACGTCGGTGCCCGGATGGAGCAGCACAACGGGGACGCTCCCGCGGCCATCGCGGCCGCCCCGCACACGCTGTCCCTCGACCTCACCATCGAGCGCAGTGCCTGCCAGCCGATGGAGGGCCGGGGCGTCGTGGCCCGCTGGGACCCCGACACGAGCCGGCTGACCGTGTGGACCTCGACCCAGACCTCCACCGGCGTCCGGGGGTGCGTGGCCGCGCGCCTCGGGCTCGACCTGGCGCAGGTCGACGTGATCACCCCCGACGTGGGCGGCGGCTTCGGCGTCAAGATCAACCACCCCTGGCCCGAGGAGCTCCTCGTGCCGATGGCGGCTCGGGTGCTGGGCCGGCCGGTGAAGTTCACCGAGGACCGGCGCGAGCACWTCATCTCCTCCGCCCACGAGCGCGGGCAGGTGCACCACGTCGAGGTGGGCTTCGACGACGACGGCCGGGTGCTGGGCCTCGACGTGATGTTCTGGCACGACCACGGCGCCTACTCGCCGTACGGGCTGATCGTGCCGATCATCACCGCGACCCAGCTGCTCGGCCCCTACAAGCCGGGCGCCTACCGGGTGCGCTTCGAGTCGCTGTTCACCAACACCGTGATGGTCACGCCCTACCGCGGCGCCGGCCGACCGCAGGGCTGCTTCGTCATGGAGCGCACCATCGACGCGATCGCCGCCGAGCTCGGCCTCGACCGCACGGCGGTGCGGGCCACCAACTTCATCCAGCCCGACGAGTTCCCCTACGACCACGGGCTGGTCTTCCAGGACGGCCGCGAGCTCGAGTACGACTCGGGCGACTACCCGGCGTCCCTGGACAAGCTCAAGGCGCTGATCGGCTGGGACGACTTCCCGGCCCTCAAGGTCGAGGCGGCCGCCGAGGGACGCCGGATCGGCATCGGCCTCGCCTGCTACGTCGAGGGCACCGGGGTGGGTCCCTACGAGGGTGCCCACGTGCACGTCGAGACGTCCGGCAAGGTCAAGGTCGCCATCGGCCTCACCACCCAGGGCCAGGGCCACGCCACCGTCTTCGCGCAGATCGTGGCCGACGAGCTCGGCGTACCGCTCGAGGACGTCGAGGTCGTCTCCGGCGACACCCGCAAGATGCCGTACGCCGTGGGGACGTTCGCGTCGCGTGCCGCCGTGATGAGCGGGTCGGCCGTCCAGCTCGCCGCGCAGGCCGTGCGGGAGAAGGCCCTGCGCATCGCGGCCGAGGCGCTCGAGGCGGACGTCGACGACCTCGAGATCGTCGACGGCCTCGTGCAGGTGCGGGGCACCGACGCCGCCCTCGCGCTCGGCACGGTGGCCGTGCTCTCCAACCCGCTGCGCTACGCCTTCGACGAGGCGTCGAAGGCGGCCACGCAGTTCGCGGTCGGCGACCCGGGCCGGCCCCCCGTCGCGGAGGACGACGAGCCGGGCCTGGAGGCCCGCGACTTCTACTCCCCGCAGCGTGCGACGTTCGCCTCCGGCATGCACGCGGTGATCGTGGAGACGGATCCCGACACCGCGGAGATCAGGATCCTGCGCTACGCCGTGGTCCACGACTGCGGCCGGATCATCAACCCGATGATCGTCGAGGGACAGATCCACGGCGGCGTCGCGCAGGGCGTCGGCGGCGCGCTCTACGAGCGGATGGCCTACGACGACTCCGGGCAGCTGCTCAACGCCTCGTTCATGGACTTCCTGATGCCCTACGTCACCGAGGTCCCCGACACGATCGAGATCGACCACCTCGAGACGCCGTCGCCGCTCAACCGCCTGGGCATCAAGGGCGCCGGCGAGGCGGGCGTCATCCCCGGCTCGGCCGCGATCGCGGCGGCCATCGAGGACGCGGAGGGGTTCGCGATCACCGCGATGCCCATCTCCCCGTCCGACCTGCACGCCCTACGCCTGACGAAGGAGACGCCATGAGGATCACGGGCGAGAACGTCCTGCACGCGCCCGTCGAACGGGTCTGGGACGCCCTGCTGGACCCCGCCGTGCTGGTGCGGGCCATCCCCGGGTGCTCGCGGCTCGAGGCCACGGGCGAGCACGGCTACGACATGACCGTCACCGCCGGCGTCGCCGCGATCAAGGGCACGTACGCCGGCACCTGCCGGCTCCACGACCTCCAGGAGCGGCAGTCCCTGCGGATGGACCTCCAGGGCGCCGGCGCACCGGGCACCATCGGCGCCGACGTCGCCGTGTCGTTCGCCGATGCCGGGGACGGCACGACCCGGGTGACGTACGACGCCGACGCCGTCGTGGGCGGCATGGTCGGGGGAGTGGGACAGCGGATGCTGACGTCGGTGTCGCGCCGGATGGCGGGCGAGTTCTTCGCCAACGTGGACGCCGTCCTCGCCGGTGTCGCCCCGGTCGTCGCCCCGCCCGTGGTCGTCGCGGGCCCTCCGGGCGCCGTGGGCGAGGTG
>NZ_JBFUMD010000106.1:0-9320 GCF_054049555.1 Nocardioides sp. P5_C9_2 | reverse complement strand
GCAGTGGGCCGAGCACGACCAGGCCCGGCGAGACCAGCGTCCCGCCGCCCACCGCGAAGCCGGGGCCGAGGAGGAACGAGCCGGAGAACAGCGCCGCGTTGGGAGCCAGGCCGACGTTGACGAGGGAGTAGACGATCGCGTCTCCGGCCGACAGGTGCAGCTGCGACATCATCGTCGCCGCCTCGCCGGCCCCGAGGAGCAGCGCGGCGACGAAGGCGAGGGCGGAGGCCGCCAGGAACCAGCCGAGCACCGCCAGGGCGGCCCCGACGCCGTCGCGCACGACCGCCGGCGCGAGGGCGGCCCAGATCGCGGCCCGGCCCGACCCGATGGCGATCGCCGGAGCCGCCACCAGGACCGACAGCAGCAGGCTCCACCACACGACCCGCGGGGTGGAGGGGGCGGCGTCGACCGAGGCCGCGACCGAGCAGACCACCACGGCCACGACGGCGTACCCGACGAAGAAGAGGCCGGCGGCGGCGGGGACGGTGAAGTCGCGTTCCCCGTCGGAGATCCGGTCCGCGTCCGGCCCGTGACCGGACACGGCGTCCCCGACGCGGTGGCCGAGGCGCCACACCGCCCAGGCGGACATCGCGGTGACGCCGAGGGGCACGACGCTCACGGGCGCGCCCTGGACGGTCACCCCGGACCCGTGGCCCATCAGCCAGGCCATCGCGCCGATCCGCATCCCGGCGCTGGGCGTGCCGTGGGCGCCGGCGTCGGCGGTGAACCAGCCGACGATCCCGATCGCGGCCAGCACCAGCAGCGGCGCGAGTGCGGCCGCCACACCCCCGAGCGAGGCCACC
This sequence comes from Nocardioides sp. P5_C9_2, assembly GCF_054049555.1. Classification (NCBI taxonomy): domain Bacteria; kingdom Bacillati; phylum Actinomycetota; class Actinomycetes; order Propionibacteriales; family Nocardioidaceae; genus Nocardioides; species Nocardioides sp. P5_C9_2. The sequence goes on along the minus strand of NZ_JBFUMD010000106.1, from coordinate 8,517 downwards.
AGGGCCAGGGGCCGCTCGTGCCGCGCACCGCCGGGACGCGGCGTCGTACGGGCGGGGGCGCCAGGGCTCGAGGCGCGAGGTGGGAGCAGGGAGGTCATGGCCCCACCATCATCACCCGAGCCCCCGCGACGTCCGCGGAGGCCACGCCGGGTCCACGCCGGGTCCGCGCCGGGTGTGCGCCGGGTGTGCATGGGTGCCCTCCCCTCCCGTACCGTGGAGCGGCCATGAGGAGCCCTGATGCGTTCGACGCCTTCTACGCCGGCTCGCGCGACCGTCTCCTGCTCGAGACGTACGCGCTGACCGGTGACGTGCCGGCTGCGCGCACGGCGGTCCGCGACGCCTTCGCCGTCGCCTGGCAGCACTGGCGCACGGTGAGCCGCCTCGAGGACCAGGAGGGCTGGGTCCGGCCGCTGGCCCACGGTCGCGCACAGCGTCGGCACACCGCCCGTCCGTGGCACCGCGAGAAGGGGCTCGACGACGGCGTCCGGGCGACCCTCGAGGCGCTGTCCCGGCTGAGCACCCTGGAGCGCAAGGCGCTGGTCCTCACCAGCCTGTCCCCGCTGCCCCTGGACGAGATCGCGCGCACCCTCGGTGTCCCGCGCCGCGAGGCCGAGCGGGCGCTGCAGAGCGGCACGTCGCAGTTCTCGGTGGCCCGCGGCGTGCCCAGCACCCACGTGCGCCACCTCCTCGAGGAGCTCCGCGGCCCGCTGGACGGCGAGCGCTGGCCCCGCGCCACGATCGTCCGCCGTCAGGGCACCGCTCGTCGCCGCACCCACACCGTGGTCGGGGCCGCCGTGGCCGTCGCCGCGTTGCTGGTGTCCGGCACGGTGGTCGCCTCCGGCGGGGCCGAGCCGAGCACCCTGGAGCGCGAGCCCACCACGGCGGGCGTGTCCACCAGCGCCGTCGAGGAGCCCGCCGCACCGGCCCTCGACGAGTCCACGCTGCTCGGTGACGACCAGCTCGCGCGCTACGGCCGCCGGCTCAGTTGGGCCGAGCGGTCCACCTCGACCAACCTGGGGGGCGACGGGCTCGTGGTGCCGTGCCAGCGCGAGCGGTTCGCCGACCCGATGGGGGTGGGCGCGCTGGTGCGCACCTTCGACGGCTCCGAGCGGGTCGTGCGCACCACCCGGGTCAAGCGCCAGGGCCGGACGCGCACCCAGGAGCGCCGCGTCGAGCAGGTGCAGTCCACCGTCACGGAGTTCGTGGAGCTCTCGACCGACACCCGAGCGGCGACCGCCGCCTGGAACACCGCGCTGCGCTGGTACGCCGAGTGCCAGGACCCGCGCACCCAGCTGCTGGCGACCCACCGGGTCGCCCGCGTCGGCGACGACGCCGTGGTGCTCTCGCTGCGCGACTGGGCCCAGCAGCCCGGGGGCATCAGCGTCGCCCTGGCCCGCTCCGGCCAGGCGCTGGTCACGACCGTCGTGGAGTCCCGCGGCACGGCCCCGGACGCCCGCACGGCCGCCACCGGTCTCGCCGCGTCGGTGAACGCCCTGTGCGGCAGCCCCGGCACCGGGCTGTGCGCCGGGCCGCCGCGGACCGTCGGCGTCTCGCCGTACCCGGTCGGTCGTCCCGCCGGGATGCTCGCCGCCGTCGACCTCCCGCCGGTCACCCGCGCCGTCGGGCCCTGGGTCGGCACCGACCCCGAGAAGGCCCGGACCAACTTCGCGGCCACCCGCTGCGACAACACCCGCTTCGACGCCAAGGGGCTCCGGCACAACCTCACCCGCACGTTCCTCTTCCCGGCCAACCGCAACGTCGACACCTTCGGCCTCACCCAGACGGTGGCGACGATGGCGGAGAAGAAGGCCGACCAGTTCGTCGAGGAGGTCCGGGACCGGATCCGCCGCTGCGGGCAGGCCAACCTCGGCACCAGCGTCGACGCCCTCGTCCAGCGCTCGCGCGGCGACGAGGAGATCACCGTCTGGGACCTCGAGATCGAGATCTCCGACTCCCGATCCGTGGAGTTCCTGATGGCGATCATGCGTGACGGCAAGGCCGTCTCCCAGCTCGGCTTCACCCCCGACGACGGGATGGCCATGACGCGCGCCGACTTCACCGCCGTCGCCGACCGTGCGCTCGACCGGCTCAGCGACCTGCCCAGCGCCGACTGAGGGCAACTTCGGCGCTCCCGCTCGCGTCTACCCCTCGTCATGTCCGCCGACGAGGGGGTCCGCATGCCCGGGTTCGCCAGCCGCTCCGCCACGCTCCTGCTGGTCGTCCTCGTCGCGGGCTGTGGCTCCACAACAGGATCGGGGACGGCAGGATCGGAGAGCGGGTCGGAGCCTCCGGCGAGGCCGCCCGACGACTTCTCCATCACCGAGGGGATGCCGTCGAACGACTCCGGTGAGCCGATCGCCGCCGGCGCCGACGGCGTCGGGATGCGGATGCTGGACTTCTGCGGCGTGCGCCCGCTGCGGGGGCTGGCGGTGGTCGACCGGGTCACCGCCACCTCCAGCGGCCCGGAGTACTCCGCGACCCGCGACCTGATGGTCCTCGCCGACGCCCGGCAGGCCGCCGTGCTGGCCGCCCAGGTCCTCGACGCCGCGCGCGCCTGCCCGGTCGAGGAGTCCGGCCCGGGCAGCGAGGTGCTCACCGAGGTCCGCAGGTCCACGGCCGCGCCGGCGGCCGCCACCGTGGTGCACACCTACCGCACCGGTGGCCGCGTCGGCGTGGGCGCCGAGATCATCGAGGTGGTGCCGGTGGGCGCCACCCTGCTCGTCACGTCGGCGTACGGCGAGTGGAGCCCGGGCCCGATCCTGGACGAGGGCATCACCCAGGGCGTCGAGGCCCTGGCCCCGGTGCTGGCGGCGATGCGGGGCGGGCAGCCCGTTCCGACGGCGACGATCCCGGCCGACTTCCCCCTGGACCTCGACCTGCCCCGGGACGACGGGGACCACGACGTCACCTCCCCCTCACCCGGGGCCGACGGCGTGGGCGAGGTCGAGGTGTGCGGCTCGATCGTGTGGCCGGCCGGGGCAGTCGAGGCCCGGCTCGCGACCGACGCCCACGGCCCCGAGCACGTGGACGCGCGCGACCTGGTGGTGCTGGCCGACGCAGACGTCGCCACCACGGTGCCACCGCAGGTCAGGGGCGTGGTCGAGGCCTGCACCGATGCCCCCGCCCACCAGGTGTGGACACTGCACGAGGCCGACACCGGCCACGACTCGGTGACCTTCAGCCTGACCTGGGACGACGGGCCCGGGGCGTCGGTCTTCCAGCTCACCCGGGTGGGCAGTGCACTGCTCCTCACCCACGTGTACGGCGAGGGGCTGCTCGACCCGATCGGGCCGACGCTGCGGGAGCGGACCGTCCTGACCCGCGAGATCGCCCCGGCGATGTGCGTCTTCACCGCCGACGGCTGCTGAGCGGCGTACCGACCCGGGGACGACGAACGGCCCGCCGGATCACCGGCGGGCCGCTCGCTCTGGATCGGCTCAGAGCGCCTGCAGGATCTCCCGCATGAGCGCGGCGGTCTCGGACGGCGTCTTGCCGACCTTGACCCCGGCGGCCTCGAGGGCCTCCTTCTTGGCCTGCGCGGTGCCGGACGAGCCGGACACGATCGCGCCGGCGTGGCCCATGGTCTTGCCCTCGGGGGCGGTGAAGCCCGCGACGTAGCCGACGACCGGCTTGGTGACGTGGTCCTTGATGTAGGCCGCGGCCCGCTCCTCGGCGTCGCCGCCGATCTCACCGATCATCACGATCGCCTTGGTGTCGGGGTCGTTCTCGAACGCCTCGAGCGCGTCGATGTGGGTGGTGCCCACGATCGGGTCCCCGCCGATGCCGATGGCGGTGGAGAAGCCGTGGTCCTTGAGCTCGAACATCATCTGGTAGGTCAGCGTGCCCGACTTGGACACGAGACCGACCGGGCCCTTGCCCGCGATGGTGTGCGGCGTGATGCCGGCCAGCGACTCCCCGGGCGTGATGATGCCCGGGCAGTTGGGACCGATCATCCGGGTGGACTTGCCCTCCAGGTAGGACCACACCTCGGCGGTGTCCTGGACCGGCACACCCTCGGTGATGACCACGAGCAGGCCGATGCCGGCGTCGATGGCCTCGATGCAGGCGTCCTTGGTGAAGGCCGGCGGCACGAAGACGACGCTGACGTCGGCACCGGTCTCGGCCATCGCCTCCTTGACGTTGCCGAAGACCGGCAGGTCCTGGCCCCCCAGCTCGACCGACGTGCCGGCCTTGCGGGCGTTGACGCCACCGACGATGGTGGAGCCGGCCTCGACCATGAGGGTGGTGTGCTTGGAGCCCATGCCACCGGTCATGCCCTGGACGATGATCTTGCTGTCCTTGTTCAGGTAGATGCTCATGTGTCTCTCCGTCCTCAGGCGTTCGCCAGCTCGGCGGCCTTGTCGGCCGCGCCGTCCATGGTGTCGACCTGGGTGACCAGCGGGTGGTCCAGCTCGTCGAGGATGCGGCGGCCCTCCTCGACGTTGTTGCCGTCGAGCCGGACGACGAGCGGCTTGGTCGCCTCGTCACCGAGGATCTCCAGTGCACCCTTGATGCCGTTGGCGACCTCGTCGCAGGAGGTGATCCCGCCGAAGACGTTGACGAACACGCTCTTGACCTGGGCGTCGTGGATGATCACGTCGAGGCCGTCGGCCATCACCTGCGCGTTGGCGCCGCCACCGATGTCGAGGAAGTTGGCGGGCTTGACCCCACCGTGCGCCTCGCCGGCGTACGCGACCACGTCGAGGGTGGACATGACCAGGCCCGCGCCGTTGCCGATGATGCCGACCTCGCCGTCGAGCTTGACGTAGTTGAGGCCCTTGTCCTTGGCCTTCGCCTCGAGCGGGTCGGCCTCCTCGCGGATCTCGAACGCCTGGTGGTCCTCGTGGCGGAACTCGGCGTTCTCGTCGAGCGAGACCTTGCCGTCGAGGGCCTCGAGCTTGTCACCGGTCAGGCGGGCGAGGGGGTTGACCTCGACCAGCGTGGCGTCCTCCTCGACGAAGACGTTCCACAGCTGCTGGATCATCGTGACGGCCTGCTCGAAGACGGGCTCGGGGAACGCGGCCTCGGTGGCGATCTCGCGGGCCTTGGCCTCGTCGACGCCGGTGCCCGGGTCGATGGCGATCTGCTTGACGGCATCGGGGTTGGTCTTGGCGACCTCCTCGATCTCCACACCGCCCTCGACGCTGGCGATGCAGAGGTACGAGCGGTTGGAGCGGTCCAGCAGGAAGGAGAAGTAGTACTCCTCCTCGATCGACGCGCCGGGGACCACGAGCACCCGGTTGACCGGGAGGCCCTTGATCTCGAGGGCGAGGATCGCGCGGGCGGCCTCCTCGGCCTCCTCCGGCGACTTGGCGACCTTGACGCCGCCGGCCTTGCCGCGACCTCCGGCCTTCACCTGCGCCTTGACGACGACGACGCCACCGATCTCCTCCGCGGCCGCGCGAGCGTCCTCGGGGGTCTCGACGGTCTTGCCGAGGGCGCCTGCCACTCCGTGCTTGGCGAAGAGCTCCTTCGCCTGGTACTCCATCAAGTCCACGACGTACCCGTTCCTTCTCGTCTGCGTATCCGTGCCGGCCGGTATGGGTCGGTGCCGGGAATTCCTCTCGGCACCCTAGACCTGTCGGGCGGGTCACATCGAGGTCGGGCGCAGTGGCCCTGCTCACGCCGCGGATACGTTGGGCGGCATGTCTTCGGTGATGTGGTTCCGACGCGACCTGCGGGTCCGCGACCAGCCCGCCCTGCGAGCAGCGCTCGACGACGGCGCCACGACGGCACTGTTCGTGGTCGATCCGCGACTGTGGGCGCGGGCCGGGGACCCGCGCCGGGCCTGGCTGGCCGGCACCCTGCGCGCCCTCGACGAGCGCCTCGGCGGCCGCCTGGTGGTCCGGTACGGCGACCCGGTCGATGTCGTCCCGAAGGTCGCCCGCGAGGTCGGGGCCGACACCGTGCACGTCTCGGCCGAGACCACGCCGTACGGACGGCGACGCGACGAGGCGGTGGACGAGGCCCTGGGCGACCTGACCCTGCGGGCCACCGGATCGCCGTACGCCGTGGGGCCGGGGCGGGTCCTCAACGGCTCGGGCGGGCCCTACCAGGTGTTCACGCCCTTCGCGAGGGCCTGGCGCGCCCATGGCTGGGTCGAGCCGGCCCCCACGCCGCGCGACCCCGACCTGGTCGCCCTCGACTCCGACGACCGGGCCCAGACGCTCCTCGACGAGGCGGCCGGCACCGGCCCGGAGGGGATGCCGACGCCGGGCGAGGACGCCGCGTGGCGCAGGTGGCGGCACTTCCGCGACGAGCTGCTCGACGACTACGACACGGCCCGCGACCGGCCGGGGGTGGACGGCACCTCCCGCCTCTCCCCCTACCTCCACCTCGGCGTCGTCCACCCGCGGTCCCTGCTCGCCGACATCGCGGACCTGCGAGGTCGCGGGGCGCAGACCTTCGAGACCGAGATCGCGTGGCGCGAGTTCTACGCCGACGTGCTGTGGCACCACCCGACGTCGTCGTGGGCCGACCTCAAGCCGGCCCTGTCGGGCATGCGGTACGACGAGCCGCAGGACGCGATCGAGGCCTGGCGGACCGGCACCACCGGCTTCCCGATCGTCGACGCGGGGATGCGGCAGCTGCTGCACGAGGGCTGGATGCACAACCGGGTGCGGATGATCACCGCCAGCTTCCTCACCAAGGACCTGCACGTGTGGTGGCCCGTCGGCGCGCGCCACTTCCTCGACCACCTCGTCGACGGGGACGTCGCCTCCAACAACCACGGCTGGCAGTGGGTCGCGGGCACGGGCACCGACGCGTCGCCGTACTTCCGCGTCTTCAACCCGATCACCCAGGGCACCAAGTTCGATCCCGACGGCGACTACGTGCGTCGGTGGATCCCCGAGCTCGACCACCTGCCCGGCGCGCTCGCGCACGAGCCGTGGAGGTCCGAGGTGGGCTACGAGAAGGACTACCCGCTGCGCATCGTCGACCACGCCGAGGAGCGCACGGACGCCCTGGACCGGTACGCCGCGGTGCGCGGCTGACCCTCCCCCTCGACGTCGACCCGGACGTGACCCACCCCACACCGGAGGGGTCCGGACGGGCCATCTATCGTGAACGGCTGCGACCACCCCGGAGCCTCGTCCACAATCGAGGCCGACGGAGATTTCGAGGGTCGTGACCCTTCCGTTACAGTCTGGGGTCGGTTCGCCCGAGTGCGACCGACTCCCACTCCCCCCGGCACCGGCAGATTGAGGACGATTCATGGGCAACCACCGAGCGCAGCGCGGCGCACGCCGCAGCACCTCGGCAGCACCCGTCATCGACCAGCCCGTGGCCGGACGACGCAGGGCCACCACCCCCGCCCGCCGCAACCCCCTCCTCCGGGCGCTCCCCTCGGCGCCGATCCTCCTCGGCGTCACCGCCCTGGCCGTCTCGGCCGGCGGAGCCCTCACCGCGGCCGACGCCGACCTCGCCGGCCAGGTCACGTCCGGCTCCAGCTCGCTGGCCGCCGCGGGCACGGTGGGCATCGCCCCGGCCGCGCGCATCAACGGTCGCGACGCCGTCGTCTCCCGTGACTCGCGCCGTGACGCGCAGGCCGACGCAGCCAACCAGGAGCTCATCGAGGCCGCCGAGGCGCAGGCCGAGGAGCAGCACGCCGCCCTCCAGCAGTTCGCGCAGGCCGCCGAGAAGCAGTCGGCGAAGATCAAGGAGAACCAGTGGGTCCTCCCGCTGGACGGCTACCACCTGACGGCGACGTTCGGCGCGTCCAGCTACCTGTGGTCCAGCGTCCACACGGGCCTCGACTTCTCTGCACCCTCGGGCAGCCCGATCCACGCGGTCGCCAACGGCGTCGTGACCGAGACCGGCTACGACGGCTCCTATGGCAACAAGACCGTCCTCACGCTCGAGGACGGCACCGACCTGTGGTTCTGCCACCAGACGACGGTCCTGGTCAACGTCRGTGACACCGTCCGCGGCGGCGAGGTCATCGGCACCGTGGGCACCACCGGCAACTCCACCGGCCCGCACCTGCACCTCGAGGTCCGCCCCGGCGGCGGCGACCCGGTCGATCCCTTCACCGCGCTCCTCGAGCACGGCGTCACCCCCTGACCTGACCCCGGCGCGTCCTCGGGCGTCGTACGCCCCGGCGTCCTGCTTCGTCCGGTCTCGCCCGGCCCGCCCCGTTCACCCGGCCGGCCCGCCCCGTTCACCCGACCGGCGGCCCAGCGGCCATGACTGCTCGACCTGCCCGCCTCGGGCTGCCCGCCTCGACCTGCCCGCCTCGGGCTGACTGGCGGCGCACGACACGGCCGGACGCGTTCGCGGTGTCGCCCGCCGCCAGTCTCAGGCGCAGGCCGACGCCGCGCGGCCAGCAGGTGCCCGGTCACCCGCGTCCGCGGCCGGGACCTGCCCGCCACGGGCTGACTGGCGGCGCACGACAGGCCCGGACGCGTTCGCGGTGTCGCCCGCCGCCAGTCTCAGGCGCAGGCCGACGCCCGACGCCGCGCGGCCAGCAGGTGCCCGGTCACCCGCGTCCGCGGCCCGGCCCGGCTCGCCACGGGC